>JAYTIB010000206.1:0-5811 GCA_043732205.1 Schlesneria sp.
AACTTTCAGGCCATCTCGGCGCAGTCACTCGACGATCCGCGCATGGCCGGTCAGATGATCGGCCAACTGGGGGGACTCGTGCGCGACATGGATTCACGCCAGGGTGCCGAACTGCTGCGGGGTCTCGCCGACGAATATCGCGAGCGATCGCTGTACGACTTGGTCGAGGCCACGAACATGGAGCTGATCCGACGCTATCCCGCCGAACCCGCCGCGCTCGATGCCATGCGCTGGCTGTTCCAATTCTGGACCAGCAGCGAAACGGCCTGGCAACGGACCCGAAGGATGACCAATGAGACGACGCGGACCGCCGGCGACATCCAAGCCAACGCGAAGTTGATCCAGCAGGCCGCGGACACGCTTTCCAGTGGAACCGGCGGAGTCAACACGGCGAACTATATAGAAGAGGCTCGCCCCCTCAAACAGACCGCACGACCCGGTCCGTTGAATCGGGTCAACCTTCCACCAAACTTCGATCCGGTCATTCGTCAGCCGTTCAAGGGAGACAACGCCGCGCGAGCAGCAACTATCGCGCAGGACTGGCGCACCGGTGAGATGCGCGAGTGGTACCAGCGCGCCACCGACGTCGCTTCACAACTTGAGTCGCAATCTCCGGGACTGTTTCGCACGCCCGAGATTCAGTTTCCGCTGGCGGCGCTGCAACGGTCGAAAGGTTCCGTCGCCAAGTCCGATGCGATTTTTCGCGGATATCTCAGCCGGTCCACGGACCCCGCGACCCGGTCGCTCGCCGAGCGTGAAGTCTGGCTGATGTTCGCCACGGCCGAGTCACCGCGGGCGATGGCCATCTGCCGACAGGCGGACACGAAGCCGCGCTTGGATGGTGTGTTGAGCGATCCCTGCTGGCAGGCCGCGCGCGACCTGCGTCTGACGACCGAAGCCCCGAACGATGAACTTCCCGAAGCCTCTGATCCGACCGCGACACTGATGATGCTGTCGTATGACACCGAGTTCCTGTACGTGGGCTTGAGCGTTCCGCGACTGGAAGGGGCACCACTCGATCGACCACTACCGGGACGAACACACGACGCGGATCTGAGCCGGCATGACCGGGTGACCCTCTGCCTGGATGTCGACCGCGACTACGCCACCTGGTACGAATTCCAAGTGGATCAGCGTGGCTGGACAGGCGAACGCTGCTGGGAAGACCGGCGTTGGAACCCAACGTGGTATGTGGCGACGGATGCCGACACCACGCACTGGCGCATCGAAGCCGCCATCCCCTGGACTGAGCTCGTGCCAACCCCGCCACAGCGCGGCACGGTCTGGGGAGTAACCATGACCCGGACGACACCCACAGTCGGAATGCAATCGTGGGTTCATCCACCGGTCACGCGCCCCAGACCCGGCTCCTTCGGACTGCTCAAGTTTGAATGAGCCGGGGCTGCGGCGTCATGCCGCCTACTGTAGTCCCGTCGCTCCGCCGACGGGACCAGCGTATCGACTCTGCAATTCACAAACGATTCGACACGCGCGTCCCGTCGGCGGAGCGACGGGACTACAGTAGGCGTTCCTCAGGAGGTCGACCGATGTCCGATTTCGCGATCGTGAATGCGACGCTGGTGCTGCCGGATCAATTGCTGCCGTACGCGGGATTGCACGTTCGCTCGGGGAAGATCGCCGCCTGCGGCGTCATGTCGACACTTCCGGCTTGGACAGGCGACACCGTCGATGCCGCGGGACAATTCCTGTCACCGGGCTTTGTCGACATGCACGTCCACGGCGGTGACGGTGCGGATTTCATGGACGGCGACGCGGCATCCTTCGCCAAGGTGATCGCCGCACACCGCCGCCACGGGACCACCGGCATCGTCCCGACCAGCACAGTGGCCACGCACGAACAGACACTGCGTTACCTCACGCTGTGCGATCAGTTTCGGCGGAACGGAGACATCCTCGGCGCGCATCTGTACGGCCCGTTCTTCAACGAGGACAAGGTGGGCTGCCATCCGAAGGCCCCCGCGCGTCCGCCGGCGAAGGCCGAGTACGAACAGTACCTCGAATTCGCCGAGACGATCCTGGTGGCGACCTGTGCGCCGGAATTGCCGGGCGCGATGGACTTCTTTCGCGACGCCGCAGCGCGCGGGATTCGTCTGAACGCCGGCCACTCCAACGCATCGTGGAATGAAATGCAGGCCGCGTTTGAACTCGGCCTGCGCCACGTCGACCATTTCTACTGTGCGATGAGCAGCGTCCCCGGCATGCGCGAGCGATTCGGCGTCCCGATGCAGGCCAGCATGACTGAATTCGTGCTGGGGACCGACCTGATGACGACAGAAGTCATCGCGGACGGCTGCCACCTGGCCCCGGAACTGCTGAGGTTCGTCGTCCGCATGCTCGGACCGGATCGAACAGCGCTGGTGACCGACAGCAACCGCGCACTCGACATGCCGCCGGGCGAGTACGTCTTCGGTCCGATTGACGGCGGCGTGACGATCGTGAGTGACGGCGAAGTCGGCTGGACCGCCGATCGGAGCGCGCTGGCCAGCAGCGTGCGCGGCATGGACTTCATGGTCCGGCACATGCATCAGGTCGTCGGCATCGACCTGCCCACCGCCATCCGAATGGCAACGCTGACCCCCGCCCGAATCCTGGGGCTCGACCATGAACTCGGCAGCCTGACCGTCGGCAAGCGGGCCGACCTGTTGCTGCTCGATCAGGATCTTTGTGTCCGCCGGGTCTGGCTCGGCGGCAAGTCGATTGTTGAACAGTGACCGCTTCTTCGCGATCTCGGTTCGACGTCCGCTCCGCTCCGCTCGTCGCTGAATTCGCAAGAATTCAGCGAATCATCGGAACACGGGCTGAGTTCTTGCGAACTCAGCTACGGCACCGCGAACAATCACGACGCCACGAACAATCCGGTCTATGGAGTCGACTTCAGTGGGAAGTCCTGAGCATTGCCGCCGGACTTGATCGTGATCTTGAGGGTGCTCTTCTTGTTGTATTGTTCGGGGATGTACATTTCGGTCTCCTGCACCGTCCCGGCGGCGGACGGGCCGGTCGCCGCGCCGCCGATCCCCGCGACGTCGACCGTCTTACCTGATCGATGGGCGATGATCTCCACGCGATGCGTTCCCAAGACCGGCCCGGTGCCGCCGACCGTCTGATACCGGCCATTCTTGATCACGGCTCCGGCCGTGGGTCCGACCGTTTGTCCATCGGGAATGAAGGCGATTGAGCCCTGTTCCACAGGTGCTCCATCCAACGTCACCGAGCCGCGCACAGTTGCCCGCTCCGGACCACTCGCCCCGCCGCAACCGCCGCTCAAAAGCGCCGCTGCAATCAACAGTGAATGACACGCGAGGCGGCGGCGATGTCGCCTGACTCGACTCGCTGGAACCAACGAATCGGGATCATTCTCACGCGAATCATCAAACCGCCGCGGGTACATGGTCATGCCGAGTCTCCATCGTGAACGGGAGCGATGCCACCTTGGTCCGGATCAGAAGCTGCCCAATTGCTCCGAGCCGCCGGGAGTACTGAGACCCAGCCAAGTGGGTCGGTCAATGTTGTTGCTGATGAAGCGGACCGACCCATCGGCCAAGAGCACCTGAACGCCACCGACATGCTGGCTGCGGGCGGCCAGCACGATCGACCGGTTGTTCCAGGCGGTGTAGGTTCCGGTACAGGGGGCACGGGTGATCGACACGCACAGGCTGGTGCGAAACTGGTCCGGCACGCTGCTGTTCGGGGTCTGGTCATGCTGGTACATCGAGCCCTCGGGGTAATGCATCACACCGCGGAAATCGTCGCCGGGAACCTTCAGCAGTTCCGCCACGGCGACGGTATTCGTGGTGCCGTCCGTGAAGTCGCGCATGCGGGTGCTGCTGTTCATCGTGTATGGACCGGCGGCGGTGCGGGTCGGATCCTTGGGGTCGGACACACTGTGCAGGGGGCCGATCCCCGAATTGGCCGCGTAGTTGCCCCGCCGGTAGATCCCCAGCGCCAGCGAAACCTCGTTGTCCGTTGGACAGTTCATCATCGAGATGGCGGGCGAGACGATTTCATACGAGGGATTGCCGGGCGCCGACGTGCATCCAAAGCACGAGCTCCAGTTCGCCCGGTTGTAGAGCGGGGCCTGATCGATGCCCGCCAGCATCATTGAAACCCACGTCGCCTCGTTCTGGGCATTCCCCGGCGGAAACGCCTGAATGGCACCGGGCGGAAACGTGTTGAACGTGTCGTGGTAATTGTGCTGCGCCAGGCCGATCTGCTTCAGGTTGTTCTTGCACTGCGTCCGCCGCGCGGCCTCGCGCGCCTGTTGCACCGCGGGCAACAGCAGGGCAATCAGCACGGCGATGATCGCGATCACCACCAGCAGTTCAATCAGCGTGAATCCACTCTTCCGCCGCATTGTGACCATGGTCTTGTTCCTTTGATGGGTGCCAGAGCAACACGAGAAAACGAGGTCGACATGAACTCCGCCGACTTTGGTGATGAACACCAGCATGAAATGAGAACCCGATCCAAGACCGCGGCGGGACATGCATTCGAGATCGCCGATATACTCACCACACGGCAGGGCTGCGCCAAGCGACTCAGTGAAAATCCGGTTACAACAAGATCTCTTTGACCACCTGGCCCTCGACGTCGGTCAGCCGGAAATCGCGGCCGGCGTAACGGTAGGTGAGTCGCTCGTGGTCGAGACCCAGCAGGTGCAGGATGGTGGCGTGCAGGTCGTGGATGTGGACCTTGTCGTGGGCGGCGAAGAAGCCGTAGTCGTCGGTCGCGCCGTAGTGGAAGCCGGGCTTGGTGCCGCCCCCGGCCAACCACATGGTGAAGCCTTCGGGGTTGTGGTCGCGACCGTTGCTCCCTTCGACGGTGGGGGTGCGACCGAATTCGCCGCCCCACCAGACGAGCGTGTCTTCCAACAAGCCGCGCTGCTTCAGGTCATACAGCAGCCCTGCGATTGGGCGGTCGACTTCTCGCGCGTTCTTTTCGTGGCCGTTCTTCAAGTCGCTGTGCTGATCCCATTGCACCTTGCTGTCGCTGTGCGTGACTTGAATGAATCGCACGCCGTTTTCCGCGAAGCGGCGGGCCAGCAGGCACATTCGACCGAAGTTCGCGGTGACGGGATCGTCCATGCCGTAGAGCTGCTGCGTGGCGGCCGATTCCTGGGACAGATCCTCGACCCGCGGCATCTCGGTCTGCATGCGGAAGGCGAGTTCGAAGCTGTTGATGCGCGCCTCCAACGATGCTTCGGGACCGCTGTGCGCCTGATGTTCGCGGTTCATCTCGCGCAGGCGGTCGAGTTGCAGGCGCTGGACTTCACGCGGCAGATGCGGGTTGGAAATGTACCGCACTTGGGCCTTGTCCGAGGGAACGCTGGCGTTGCCCAGCGGCGTTCCCTGATAGACGGCGGGCAGGAACGCGGAACCCCAGTTGTTGACGCCGCCATGAGCGAGCGTCGGGCAGATGGTGACGAACGCCGGCAGGTCGCCGTTGTCGGTCCCCAGTCCGTAACTGACCCACGATCCCAGGCTCGGTCGAACGAAGTTGTCGCTGCCGGTGTGCAGCTTGAGCAAGGCGCCGCCGTGGGCCGCGTTCGTTCCATGCAGCGAGTGAATCAGGCACAGATCGTCGACGCACTCGGCGGTGTGTGGAAAGAGTTCGCTGACCTCAATTCCGCTTTCCCCATGCTTGCGAAACTTCCAGGGCGATTTCAGCAGATTGCCGGTCGGAGCAAACTGCACGCGCGGCTTGTCGAACGGGAGCGGCTTGCCATCGTCGCGATCCAGGCTGGGCTTGGGATCGAACGTGTCGACATGCGAAGGCCCCCCCTTCATGAACAGG
>JAYTIB010000207.1:0-5810 GCA_043732205.1 Schlesneria sp.
AAGCACCAACGAAACCTCGCCGCCGATCCGCGCTTCGCCGAAAAGCTGCGCGAAATGGAAGCACTGTTGCTCGCCGAAATGCGCCGGCTGGATGATCCGCATCGTCTGTGGAACCAGGCCACTGTCGGTGCTGAATAGAGCGAGTTTCAAGACCAAGTTCCGACGTAGTGGTTGAACAACTTTCATTTGCCCCGTAGCACGGACGCCTCGTCCGTGCGGAACCTCCGATATTGATGGGCGCACGGACGAGGCGTCCGTGCTACAGCAACCCGGCAATTCAAAGTTGTTCGACCCGTAGCCGCGTTCGCCAGAACGTGGGTCTTCACGACGCTCACTCACACTCTGGCGAGTGCGGCTACGGCTTTGAATCGTCCTTGAAGATGGTGGCGTGCGGATGCCGGCCCGCCCACTCGGTCACTCCAAGACTTCGTCGAACGCGACCCCCGCCGTCGCCGTGAGGTTGGCGGCGGACTGGGCGACTTCGTTCAGCAGGTCCAGATGCACGCGCTGGTTCTGGATGATGCTCAGACGCGCCTGAACCACGCGGACCACGTCGACTTCTCCGGCCAGGAATTGCCGTTCGAGACTTTGCAATTCGCCGGGGAGATCAGTTGCCTCATCCGCCGCATCTTCGGCCAGTGCGGCGAGTGCCACTTCGTAGCGCTTCCAGGCGGCCTGGGCTTCGAGTTCCGCGCGGCGTCGCAGTTGTTGCCATGCCGTCACCCGTTGATTCAGTTCGGCACTGCGCTGCTGTTCCATCGGACGACCGGAATTGATTACGGGCAAATCCATCTGGGCGCGAAAGCCGAGGAACGACGTGCCATCGGCGGTGCGTTGATAGTACGGTCCGATCTGCAAATCCGGAGTGCGATTGGCCGAGGCCAGACAAAGTGCGGCGCGGGCGGCTTCCATGTCCGATTGAGCGGCGATGACATCCGGACGCGCGGCACCGCGGCTGGTCATCGACGACATTGCCCGGTCGGCATCGAGTGGGAGGCTCGCATTCGGTGGCTGCGCCGGTTCCGCCAGTTCAGACCCTGGGATTTTCCAGTGGAACGAACGCAGATCTCCGTCGAACGCGGCCGCGTCATCCGGCGGGACTCCCAATTGACGTTTCAGATCCCTCAACGCCGTTTCATGGTTCGCCTTCGCCAACCGGACCTGTTGACCGGTCGCCCGTGCATCGACCCGAACGATGGCCACGTCCGCGGCCGTCGCCTGGCCGGCATCCAACTGCTTTTCCAGGGTCCGCAACAACCGCTGGTTGTTCCCGTGGCTGGCGTTCGCCAGTTCGAGCAGTCCGCGCTGATAGAGCAGATTGAAATACAGCCGTTCGGTCTGGGCGACGTTTTGCAGTTCAGCCTGATGGATGTTCCAGCGGGTGCTGTTGAGGGCCGATGTGGCACCCTCTTCGCGAAACTGCTGCTGGTGCGCGAGCTGGATCGTCTGCATCAGCAGGACGTAGTGGTATGTCGTGCCGGGTCCGCCGGACCGCGCCTCCTGATAGGGGGTCGCCTGCACTTGAACGAACGGGTTGAAGGGATATGTCTGTGCGACTCCGAGTGCCGCGCTGCCAACGTTCTCGGACTGGCGGAGCGTGATCAAGTCGGGGTTCTGTTCGAGTGCCAGCGCGATGCTCTGCGGGAGTGTCAGTGATGGTCCGGCAAGCGATGCGGGACTCGCGGGTTCACTGACTTCGCCCGCCGTCAATCGGATGACGGGGACTGAGTCACCGGACGCGTTGTCTTCCCGCCCGGCATCCGCGACTGCCGCCGGAGTCGAGCGGATCGGTTGACGGCGTGAGGCTGTGTCAACTCGGGCCGTATCAACTCGGGTCGTGTCCAACCGAGCCGTGCCGCCGGTGCGGCAGCCGAGGCAGAGCATCACGAGCGCCAACTCTGTCCAGCGAAACATGGTCATCGACAGTCTTTCACGTCACGCCGGCCACACCCGCCACGCCGGAAGGATTTCACCGCCATGCGGCCGTTTGTACACAACATCGAGCGCAGGCCGGTTGTGACTTCTTTCGGCGAAACTCCGGCGATGCCCGAAGTTCAAATTCTTCCGGTGATGCGGAGTTTCAGCGTTGTGCGGCGGCCCGTCCGTTCAGGTTGACTTTGGCGACTGGTCCGGCCGAACGGTCGCGGGGACTTTGACGAAGATGCCGCATGCGCGGGCTGTCGCACCGCGCATGCGGAGATCAGGGTGACTCGCGCGGCGACTAGTGCCGCGTCACAGCTAAATCTTCGGGTGGTAGCCACGCTCGCCTAGAGCGTGGGCGAGCTACGTTTGAGCCACAATTCCCCACGGTCTGGCGACCGTGGCTACCCGAAGATTTAGCGGTGACGAAGCACTAGCCCGGATAATTCACGCCTAACCAAGAATCTCACGAATCAGAAAAGACTTCCGAGCGGCAAGAAGAATCCGGAGGGTCGGACTGCGACTGACGGAATTGTCGCGGCATCTTCTGTCCCGTCTTCCGATTCGTGTTATTCGTGAGATTCGTGGTGAATAATCCGGGCCGGATCAACCGCTGGCGGCGTTGAGTTGTTCGAAGCGCCGGGCCAGTTTGTAACCCGTGGCGGATCGATAGAGCAGACCGTCGTGGAAGCCGAAACGACTCATTTCTTCCGGTGAATAGGCTTTGGCGTAGAGCGTGATGATCTGCCGGTGCAGGCCGAGATTGAACTGAAACTTGGCGCGGCGGTTGGCCGGTGTGTTCTCCTCCTGCTCGCGTTCCAAGTCCACCAGGATGCCGGCGGGAGTCAGCATCCACAGGGCATCCGCCTCCCAATGGCATTGCTTGAGCCAGTCGCCGGGACCGGAGCCCAGCAGCCACTTGCGGTCCACGCGGTCCTCCATCAGTGGAATCTTCGAATAGTCGTGACTGCCGACGATGTCCAAGATCACAGTGATGTCTTCGTCCGTTAGAGCCTCCGGATGTCGCTGTTGATGCGATTGCATCAGGCCGCTCGAGATGACCACCCCCAGCTTCATGTGTTCCAGGCGCGAGGCGATGCCGTCCTGTCGCAGTTGCAGCTTGTCTTCGGGACTGGCCCGCTTGATGCTGGCCTCCGAAATCTTCGGCAGGGCACAGTCACCGATGCCGATGTCATGCAACAGTGCAGCGAGCACCCCCCGTTTCATCTCCGCAGGCGAAACCTCCGCCAGGCAGATCTGAGCCATGAAGTTGACCACGTAGGCGATGTGGTGGACCGGGCTGACTTCGTTCCCCTTGATCAGATGGGGGAGCACCTGCGGCCAGAGTTCATCGAGCGCGGTGATGAGTGTTGGCTGGCCGGCGAATAACCGCCGCGCCTGCGACCACGGTTCGCGCGCCAGTTCGAGCTGCCCGGCAATGCGGGCTCGGTCGCGTGGCGTGATGCCCGCTTTCTGGCCGAGCAACCGCCGACGGTCCTGCAACATTTGCAGGCCCCGTTCCACCGGGTCGATTGAACCGCTCATCGGGAATCACCGGCCGATCATTTGGCAGACGGGGCAGGGCCATCGGGAAATTGAAGATGGATAGTCTGTGATGTCGAGCCGCGCCCATGAGGAAGCGGGATTTCGTCCCAATCGTCCGCTTCCTCACGGGCGCGGCTCGAATTGACTTCACCCCATCTTGAAAAAGGCGATTGCCCTGCAGACGGGGCTCTCACCGTGGCCAACGCTGCCGAGATTGTCTAAAGTCGTCGTTGCGGAATGCGTGGCTTGAGACCGCGGTGAATGGTGCGGTTTCAGATCCAAGGCGTGATCTTATGAGCCAGACGTGTGGCCGTCCAACGTGCTTTCAGTGGAAAAGGGGAGAACCGGCGATGATGCGAAGCCAGTCCAGTGCCATGTTGCTGTGCGCCATTTCAATGATCTGCGGGGCGATGCCGGCCTCGGCCCAGGAATGGACCCGGTTCCGCGGTCCCAACGGCACCGGTGAAAGCGAAGCCACGACGATCCCCGCCCAGTGGACCGACCGGGACTACAACTGGATGGTCGAACTGCCGGGAACCGGCCATTCGTCCCCCGTCCTGTGGGGAAACCGCCTGTTTCTCCTGAGCGCCAATCCGGAAGACGCGACCCGCCACGCGCTGTGCTTCGACGCGGTCACCGGCAAGAAGCTCTGGGATGTTTCCTTCAAGTCGCAGCGGCATCAGTTGCACAAGCAAAGCAGCTATGCGTCCAGCACGCCGGCCGTTGACGAGAACCATGTCTATTTTGCCTGGGCGGCCCCCGCGTCGATCACGCTGATGGCCATGAGTCACACGGGCGAAACGGTCTGGACGCGCGATCTCGGCCCGTGGTCCAGCCAGCACGGGTTTGGAACATCGCCGATCCTTTACGAGGGTCTGGTGATTGTGTCGAATTCGCAGGAAGTGAAGGACGGCCCCGAGCCCGCCTGTGACATGATGGCGTTCGACCGCGCGACCGGCGCGGACCGCTGGAAGACGAAGCTCCACAGTTCGAACACCAGCTATTCGGTCCCCGCGATCTTCGAACCCAAGTCGGGCTCGCCGCAATTGATCAGCACCAACACCGGCGACGGAATGTTCGCCTTGGATCCGTCATCGGGCAAGGTGCTGTGGTCCAACGCGTTCTTCGACAAGCGGACAGTCAGCTCGCCCCTCATCAAGGGGGACATCATCTTCGGCAGCACCGGTTCGGGCGGAGGCGGCAACTATCTGGTCGCGGCTCAAAGCGACGGTTCGGAACCAAAGCTGGCGTACAAGATCTCGACCGAAGCGCCGTATGTGCCAACCTCGGTGGCGCGCGGCGACCTCGTGTTCCTGATGTCCGACGGCGGCGTCGCGACCTGCGTCGATTTGAAATCGGGCAAGGTCCACTGGAAGCAGCGAATCGGCGGCAACTACTCCAGTTCGCTGGTGCGCGCCAACGACAAGATCTATTGTTCGAGCATGGATGGCGAAGTCGTGGTGCTGGCCGCCGAAAAGGAATTCAAGGAACTGGGACGCACGTCGCTGGGCGAGGGAATTCGTTCGACCCCCGCCATCGCCAACGGCCGGATGTACTTCCGCACGATCTCGCACCTGATGTCAATCGGTGGCAAAGAAACCGGCAAGACAGCCAAGAAGACAACCAAGCGGTAATCGGTTCGGCGTTCGATTCCTGCCGTTCAAACTGTTGAGACTCCGCATCCATGACGGCTCCGGTTCCCTCCACACAGCCATCCGCCGGCGCGGGCATGTTCTTTTTTTGCGGCCTGCTGATCGCCGTCGTGGTGGTCGGTCTGGTGGTCACCGGCGGCACCAGACAGCGGTCTGCTCAGGAAGAGGTCCGGTTGCTGGCCGCGGTCCCGGATGCGGTGAAGCCGGTCCATCCGTCGAACGCGCACGGACTCCACAACGTCTACCGGCTGGGTGAATCACTCTACTCGGGCAGTTCGCCGGACGAAGACGGGGCGTTCGAATCACTGTCCCGACTGGGGATCAAAACGATCATCAGCGTCGACGGAGCGCCGCCCGACGTGGAGGCCGCGCGGGCGAATGGATTGCGGTACGTTCACCTGCCGATGACGTATGGCAGCGTTCCGCATGAAACACTGGTCGGGCTGGTCCGCGCCACGCGCGAGCTGCCGGGGCCGGTCTATCTGCACTGCCACCACGGCAAGCACCGCGGCCCCGCAGCCGCCGTGTCGCTCTGGCGCTGCCTCGACAAGCATGTCACGAACGAGCAGGCGCTTGCGACGATGAAGCTGATCGGCACGGCGGATCGTTACCAGGGCTTGTTCGCCAGCGTCCGCGACTTCACCTGTCCGACCCCCGCCGAGTTGATGGCCGCCAAGTCCGACCTGCCCGAAT
>JAYTIB010000208.1:0-5807 GCA_043732205.1 Schlesneria sp.
GGACGGATTTTTGAAATCAAGATTAATCCGCTTCACACACCCGAATTGGAAATCTCGGGGACGATCGGTGTGGGACTGGATGTGACGGAGCGCCGAAACCTTGATCGCGAAATCAACTTTGCCCGGCTGGTTCAAGAGGCCCTGCTGCCGGCCGAGCATCCGCGTTTGCAGGGGTTCGAGATCTTTGGCGGATCGTATCCGGCCCGGCAGACCTGCGGGGATTGGTTTGACTATCTGATGTTTCCCGACGGCTCTTTGGGACTCGTCGTGGGCGACGTCAGCGGCAAGGGGTTCGGTCCCGCCATCCTCAGCGCGACGATGGCGGCCTATCTGGAAGTGCTCGCCGAAACCCACTCCGACGTGCCGGAGATCTTGAGCTTCTGCAACCGCCTGGTTTGCCGGCGGGATCTCGAAGGTCAATTCGCGACCCTCACGCTGGCGCGGTTGCAACCGGGCTTGCGCAATCTGACGTTTGGCGGAGCCGGTGACGGCATGCTGATCGTCGGTCGCGACGGGAAGTTGAAGCGCCGGGTTCCCTCCAGCGGCCTGCCGATCGGATTGGTCGATCAGACCAGTTACAAGGACGCCGCTCAGGTTTCGCTGGAATCCGGTGACATCCTGCTGCTGTTGACCGATGGGTTCCGCGAAGCCTTTGATCCGGAACACCAGATGTTCGGCGAGGCACGCATCGTCGAGACCGTGGCCGACCACGCGCACGCCTCCGCCAGCGACATCTTCAAAGCGCTCTGGCGGGCGGCACGCAAGTTTGCCGATACCCGGGGCCAGGAAGACGACATGACCGGCATCGTCATCAAGGTGCTCGACACGTGATGTGGTTGCCGGTGCGTCCGGCGGATTCGAAATCAATCGTGAATTCCTCCGCCCGCATGACTCATGAGAAACGACTGAAAACCTGGTCATTCGGTGGAAAGTGATGGTGCGCGGTCGACGGGGCACCTACGCTTGTCAGGAACTGACATTGGGCGTTCCGCGTTGATTGACGGATTGCACGGGACCGCATGTCGCCGTGGTTCCGAGTGAACAATCCGCGATAGCGGCTTCGTCCGACATCTCCTTGAAAGGGTGCCATGAACATTTCGATCGTGAATCACACCAACGGCAAGATCAAAGACAGCGAGGTGCAGCGCGTCATCCGGGCGATCAATCGCCAGATCCGGGAAGACTTCGAGCCGTACTGGGGAATCACGGGGACGTTGCGATTGGAAGGTCGCTCGACGGCGACTCCCGACGCGATGGCTCTGCCTGATCTCCGCGGTGACGCCGTCATCTATCTGTGGAACGAATCGGACGTCGAGGACGCCGTCGGATACCACGAGAAGAACGCGCTGGGAATCCCCTATGGTTTCGTGTTCACCTCGATCGCCAAGGAACTCGGCGAGGCCTGGTCCACGACGCTTTCGCACGAAGTCTTGGAGTTGCTCGGCGATCCCGAAACGAACCTCCTGGTCATGGGGCCGCACCCGTCCGAAGACCGCGATGTGTTTCACTGGTTCGAAATGTGTGATGCCGTTCAAGGGGAGACATACCGAATTGACGACGTCGAGGTCTCCAATTTCGTGTTGCCGCTCTTCTTCACCGGAACGCGCGACACCGATGAGGCGGGGGCTCGCAATGATTTCCTCGGACGTGCCTACAAGAAGCAGACGCTGCGTTCGTTCGGCATCAATCCCGGCGGCTACATCGGATTCTTTGACCCCGAGAAAAAGGATCACGACACGTTTTCGATCCGCGGTGACAAGCTCGCCGTGAAGAGAATGCAGATCAAGAGCCGGGCGAAGCAGACGCGCCGTTCCGTTCGGTATCGAACGTTCAAGCAACGGGATGAAATGCGATTGGCCGCCGGTGGCGGATCGGTTGCCGCCGCCGACCGGGCCTCTGCCGCGGACAACGCTGTGAGCCCTGCCAAGGCGAGCGACCGCGAGTATTGCTGCATCCCCACTCAGAGCCCCGCATCCACCACAAAGCCGGCTGCCGAAGCCGCACCGTCCGGCAAGAAGAAGGAAAAGAAACGGGGATCATCGCGATCGACGAAGAAGAATAAATAGCCGTCGCGTGGTCCGGCGGAGCATCGTCAACCGAGCGGCACTGACATGACTTCGCAGCCACGCTCGCCAGGTAGCCACGCTCGCCAGAGCGTGGGGAGAGCGACATGGCTGCCACAATCCCACACGGCGTCGACTCAACCATCCTGTCGATGCGAGACGCGCCGGTGTGGACGACGTCACCGGGTGTGGACGACGTCACCGGGTGTGGACGACGTCACGGAGTCGTCATCCACCGCCAGGAAAGCCAGCACAACAGCGGGAACAGGGCGAAGACCAGCGCCAGCACGATCACGTTGGCCTTGCGTTCATCGGGCCAGCGGGCCATGTCGGGTGCCTCTTCCAGCCCTCAAACAAGCGACTCTTCTTTGGGAGTGCTCCGGCTTGACGGAGCTTTGGAATTTTGGATTGCGGCGAAGCCGCTTTGGCAACTCTCTCGAAAGGGGGATTTCGCCGCTTCGAAAGAAAGCGGCCGGGCCGCATTCCAAAGCTCCGTCAAGCCGGAGCACTCCCAAAGTTCGCATGACTCAACTCTAGCCGATGATTTCCTTGTCGGTTTCCGGAACCTCGTCGCTGTCCGGATCGAACCAGGAATCCTTGAAGACGATTCGCTTCTTGTGCTTCATGGCCAGGTTGGAAGTCAGCGCCATGATGGCGTCCTTCATCCCCTGCTCGCCGGGACAGCGCAGGCCGCCGTCGCTGATCGGGCCGAAGTTTTTGGTCCGGATGCAGTAGGCGAAGTGCTCCATCTCTTCGGTGTAACCGCGGCTGACCTTGCCGATGTCGGCCACCGCTGCGGCCTTCGATGGTCCCAGGCTGGCACTGGCACTCAGGGTCGGCTGGCCGTCGTTCCCTTTCAGGACGTACAGCCGCTGATCGAGTCCCCCCTTCGAGCCGGCGCTGGCTTCCTTGGACAGGATCGCGTCCTGCTCTTCTTTCATGATCAGGGTGCCGCGGCTGCCGAACACGGTCTCACCGTACGGCTCACTGCGGTTCGTGTTGATCGACGAGTACGTCACGATACAGACATCGTTCTTGTCCTCGGCGTAGTGCTTGCCGGGGAACTCGAACGTCATATAGACGTGGTCGTCGCTGTCGCGGTCGTCACCCTGCTGATCGGGCGTCCCGATGCCCTTCACGCCGTAATAGTTCTTGCCGCCGTAACCCATGCAGGCGATCGGCTTCACCTTGCCGAGAAAGATGCTCGCGGCGTCGAGTTGATGACTGCCGAGTTCCGCCATCAGGCCGCCGCCCGTGTCGTTGTACAACCGCCAGTTGACCAGGCGCTGCATCGACGGATAGCCGAATTCCTGCGCCAGAAAATCATCCAGCGGAAGATCCTTCTTTTGGGCGCGCGCTTCCAACTCGTCGATGTCGGCCTTGAACTTTTTCTCGAAGGATTCGTCGGTGTAGCCGCCCGGTCGCCAACTGTCGGAACCGGGGAAGCTGTTGTTCCGGTGCCACTGGGCGCGGATGAATTTCAATTCTCCCAGCAACCCGGCCTGAATCAGTGCATTGGCGTTGTCGTAGAGCACGTTGTAGTGACGCTGGTGTCCGACGGCCAGCAGCTTCTTCGTCTCGCGTGCGGCCCGGATCATCTCCTTGCATTCGATCACCTTGTGAGCCATCAGCTTTTCGGTGAGAACATGTTTGCCGGCCTTCAGGCAGTCGATCGCGACCTGCGCGTGCTGAACGAGCGGAACGGCGATGACGACCGCTTCGATCTCGGGATGCTTCTTCAGCATTTCCTTGTGGTCGGCCAACAAATCGACTTTCATCGCCTGGGCGTGCCCCAGCTTCTTGATCAGTCCGATCCGGACATCGTTGCCGTCTCCGTTCAGGGCCCGCACGCGATTCTTGGCCCGCAGGTCGGCGACCGCGACGATGTCCATGTATTCCTTGGGATGCTGAGTCAGCAGGACCGAGCCTTCGTCACCGCTCCCGATGAATCCCACTTTCACGGGACTCCCCTGGATCGCACTGTAGCCGAAGTAGGCGGCCCCGAGAGTTGGCAGCGCCGCGGCGGCTCCCACGAGAAACGAACGCCGCGTAAACGACACGGCCTCGTTGAAGTTTTCCTTGCCGAGCTGTTCTTGTTCAGGTGTCAGTTGCATGGCACTCTCCTTGAAAGGGAAGGCTGGAGACCGGAATCAGGAGGAACGCTGATCCGGGAGGCTTGGTTGTCTTCGGTCTCAAATCTCAAATCTCAGATTTCAAATCAGATCCGCACAGTGCATTTCGATTGGCCGCTATTTCTTCGGCTTGCGGCGGAACAACAACGAGATGATCGCGTCCACACCGAACCATTTTCCGCTGGGCAGGGCCGCGATGGCAAGCAGCGCCACCATTTCCACAAAGATCTTGTTGACGAACAGATTGTGCTCGATGCTCGGGAGTTCCTGCGCACCCGGCCACGGGGGCATCGCCAGATAGAACAGTGTCAGCAACGCGGCAGCCCCCAGTGCGGAGACCCGCGTGAACAGGCCGAGCATCAGCAGCAGGCCGATGATCGTCAGTCCCCACATCGTTCGCCAGTTGATCCGGTGCATCTGAGTCACCGGTTCCGGAACGGGGCCGGCCGACAATTGCTTTTCGGTCAGCAACTCATTCGCCTCCGTCAGCATCTTCTTTTCCAGCGCTTGGACGGGACCGACCACTTCGCGGCGCTTGCTCTGCAATTCCGTCCATTGGCGTTCGATGTGATCCCATTCGAACTTCGTGCGGGCCTTGGCGTAGTTCGTTTTGAACCGCTCGACCAGTTCCTTGTAGTACTGGACTTCACCGACCACCACGGGGATTTTTTTGCTTTCGCCTTCCTCGATGTCGTACATGACGCCGACCCGGTCGGGATCCTGCTTCAGCAGCGCTTCCAATTCTTCATTGATCGACAACGGGGCCGAGAGCTTGTAGACCCGGTTAACGGCCGCGATGAACTGGTCGCAGGTCCGCTTCGCCGCGGGATCGGACTCGGCGATGTTCGTCGCGGCTGCAACGAGACGGTCGCGTTCCGTCGGAAGCAGGTGCTTCTTGCCATCGACAATCAGTTGCTTGGCATCCGCGTCAAATCGGATCGCCTCCTTGTTAACCCCGGAGACCTTCGCCAGGTCCAGTCCCGGCGGCAATGATGCCAGCGGGGATTCGAACGCCTCCGCGCCGTCCAACAGCCGGTTGAACTGTTGCATCTGGGCTTCGTCGAGTTGGTAGTGGGCCACGAACCGCTCGCGCCATGCCTTCCACTTCTGGGCCATCAAGTCCGGATCGAGCCACTTCTCATCATCCGGATCGCCGGTCATCGCGCGGAACACCGGCCGCATCGGGCCGGTCGAGTTCTTCAGATAGCCCTCGGCCGACCAGGGGTTTGATGTGCGCTGGGTGCTGAGTTTCCACAGCCCCTCGTACATCAAATGCCAGCCCATGCACACTCGCAGCACGACCAGCAGAATCATGGCGAGCAGCGAAACTTTGCGGAGATCACCTGGCACTCGTCAGCCTTTCCCACCAAGAGCAATTCGGCGACACGTCAGAGTCACAGCAGAGATTGTGTGACATCCGGCCGGGGTTGACGCCGTCATTCAACTTCGAAAAACACCCGCTCGGCCGGGACGTTGTGGAAGATTGGCTCCAAGTTCCGGCCCTGTTTCGGCGGGGGAAAAAAGATGGCACCAACCAGCGGGAAATTATCACAGCACTTCAGGGCGTTTTCGACCCCGAGCACAAAAAAAGCGGTCGACAGCGCGTCGGCCA
>JAYTIB010000209.1:0-14925 GCA_043732205.1 Schlesneria sp.
ACAACACCGCCCCGCCTTCACCTTCATCACCGAAGCCATCCAACGCCGCCTCAACCACCAACCCGCCCCTTCGCTACTCAATGGTTCGTGAACGGTTACCATCTGGGTAGTATGACCGCCGTCATGCGACGTGGATTGAAGTGCTGAGGGCGGCCCGTGCCGCCATCAGCACATTTGTTTTAGCTCTGCCTCACACGGGACAACGTAGATTGTGGCCGAAGGATTCAACGCAGGAGACACAGTACGTGGCCCAGAAGTCATTACAACCCGTGCCCACGACCTGATATCTCGGGTCAAGGAACTGGGCAGCCGGATCATGGATCGGCTAAAAGGGTTGAGCTGAACCTGCAATCAGTCGTACTGAAGCAGGATGTGGTGATTTCCACTAGCGAGCTCCCCAGCAAAGTAGCCGCTCATATGGACCGGCTGCTCGAAAGCGAAATACAAGTCAAAGTCGCCAGTGCGACGGAGCAGGCCGCGCAAAAGAGTCGGAATTGCATTCTTCACCCCAGCGGGTATTCTCTGCCCCTCGGCTCCTCACACGAAGATTGGCTCCGGCTCATGGAACTCCCCTGATGTCTGCTTGCCGTTTGATTCTGGAGTGTCGTCAAAGTCCGGGCGATGTGGAAATTCTGACTGCGGCGGTCGAGGATCTGCACCGGCCTAATCTTGGCCTGTTCATCACAGACGTCCGTACGACCGTGGATGGCTATTGGAAAACATCCGTACATCACGCCAAGATCCGACTGCGATCCGATGGGGAAGTGCGGAAAGCGCACTATCCACTAATCCAGGAGCGAAACCACTGGCCGTGCCAATTAATTCATGGGTGGATTAACACTTTGCAGTTCCATTTTATTTGGTGGAGTGGATATAAGAAGTGAAGTTGTTAATCCCACTTCGATGACCGATTGCGCAAAAGCAATAACAGTTGATGGGGAAAAAGCGTGCAAATTGATTTTCGCGGCGTTTACCAGCGAAGCCTTCTTGGGGGCTTGGGCGGGCTTCTTGGCTGGGCACTCATGACCACCATCGGGGCCGGTACGGGCAATGTCTATCTTGCCGACCTTTGGACGGGTGCTCTTATCGGTTTGTCGATGGGAACATGCTGTGGTGCATGGGATGGCGTGTTCCGAAGTCGTTCGGTCGCGCGGGCCGTAAGAGGGGCCGGAACCGGAGCGGTTGTCGGTGTCATCGGGGGGATGATCGGGCTCGTACTCGGTGAGGTCATCCATTCGGTGTCTGGCGGGGGATTGGTGTTTCGAGCCTTGGGGTGGGCGATCTTCGGTTCGTTGCTGGGAATCAATGAAGGTGTTTCGCGGCGGATGGTGACGAAGATGGCCTTTGGGGCGTACGGCGGCTTTCTGGGAGGGTTGATGGGGGGCAGCACCTATGAATGGCTGTACGGCATGTGTCGGGTGATTCTGCCAAGACACTTGTCGCAGGCGGTCGGCGGGGCGATCGGGTTGGTGATCCTGGGCTTGTTCGTGGGGGCCATGATTGGACTCGTGGAGGATCTTCTACGTGCGGCTTGGATCCTGTTCCTGAATGGTCGCCTGGAGGGACAGACGCGCACGCTTGATCCGCTGAAGCGGATCACCATGATCGGGCGATCTGAATTGTCCGAGGTCTGCATCATGGGAGACCCGGGGATTTCGCCGCGGCATGCACAAATCGTGGCCGAAGGGGGCGAGTTTATCTTGGAGCCAGTTGAAGGTCCGGTGCAAATCGATCGGGCTGGCAGACTGTCACCAGTCACGCGGGAACCGTTGAAACCCGGCGATGTCGTGTTGATCGGGGGACAGCGTGTCCGTTTCTTGACGGGAGGAAAATAGATGCGCCGAACAGCAATCGTAGGCGGTCTGCTCGCGGTCGTGAGCTGTTGGGTGGCACTCTTGAGCCTGATATCCCCGGCTCCGAATAGCGCGCAGACTGCGGTTGTGCCCGCCGCGGATGGCAGCCGCTGTGTCATCAAGTTCGTGGACAAGTCCCGGTTCACCAACAGTTCGACTCCAGGGGAAGTCGCGCTCCGCATGGACATTCTCGACGGAGCCGGCAAACCGATCGTGAATTTGAAGAACACCGACTTCGAGGTGATCGAGGAAGACCTGCCGGGTCGTGTGACTACTTTTCGCGGGCCACAAAGTCAGGTGATCAATCTGGTCTTAGTGATCGATGTCAGCGGCAGTATGAGCCAGGACAATCGAATTGCGGGAGCCAGACAGTCTGCGAACGCCGTGATTGAGGCACTCAAGGTCGACCGCGATCGGCTCGCGATCATTCCGTTCTCTGACTCGATGCATGTCCTTCGACCGTTGGAATCGATCACGACTGCCAATCGTTCGTCGTGTCGCGACCTGATCGAGTCGCTGGGACCAAGTGGTGGAACGAGCATTGGACCACCAACGCTGGAAGCGCTGAACCTGTTCAAACGGCAGTCATTTGATGGTGCCAAGATGGTGATGGTCATGACGGACGGAGAAGACCCCAACTTTGCACGTCATATCGAGACCATCACGCAGCTTGCCGAGGAGACCGGGGCGCAGGTTCACACGATTGGATTCGGGCGGGATGTCGGTCGGCAGGCGCAAGCCGCCTTGCAGGAATTGGCTCAGCGATGCTCTGGACAGTATCAGCATGCTCCGAGCAACCAAGAATTGACAAAGATCTTCAGCGCGCGTGTGCAGGAAACAATCAACGAATGCACCCTGGTATATGACTCGCCCTATCCCCAGCCGGATGGACTGCCACGCAAGGTCAGTTTGCGATCACGAACTCCGCATGGACTGTTGAGCGCGGGCTTTTCCTATCAGGTCGGGCCAATTTTGGGAGGTCGGAGTTCGCCTGCCGCTTGGGCGGTTCCGAAAGGGACGTCACCGGCGGCAGATGGCGTGATTTCATCCGTCTTGTCTTTGGTCCTGTTTGTCGTGTTGTTGGCTGTCTTGTTGACCGGGTTGATCCTTCCCGAGATGGTCCTTGGCAAGGCGGGTGGAACCGCAAGTCCTCCTTCGGTATCGACGGCCACTGGTGGAACACAGCCTTCCCGTCCCACTGTGCCGTTACCGCCGCCAACGAGGCCGAATCCACCCCATACTGTCGGAGCACCGGCATCATCCAACACGAGCACGCCCAAGCCTCCCACGCCACCGCCCGCCGCCAATCCGATCGGATCGGCTTCACCTCCCCGTCCCGCATCGTCACCGCCGCCCGCTCCACCGAAAACAGTCCAGCAACTGCCTCCACCGCCGCGACCGAAATCAAGCTAGTGCTGCGTCCATGCCAAGACGTTGGGTTGTCTTCGTAGCCACGTTCGCCAGAACGGGGGGAGATGTTGGACTTGCCCCACGCTCTGGCGAGCGTGGCTACCCCCAAGATCAAGCGTGGACACAGACGAGGCGGGATAGGTGGCCGACCGGGCGCGACTGCCACAGCGCGGTTATGAGAGTTGGAGCGAGAAACGAGAAGTGCGCCTTCAATCCGATGCGATGGTCACGGACACAGGCCGAACAGAATGCTGCGATCAAGCATGTGGCCCGAACAAGACGGCGATTCGAATATCGGGATGATGGAAATTGGCGTGCTTGATTTGTTCAAACGGGCCACCCAACCGTATGGTGAGCAGGAACTACAGTTGCGGTTGGTTGATACCAGCAGGCGTCGAATCTGGGAACAATTGATTGGGAACGGGGCATGAGTACATCCGTCAGTTCCAGCTCACTCGGTTTGGAAAGTCCCCTGCGGCCATTGGGAATGGCGCGGCTGGCTGCGGCTGGTTGCGTGCTGGTATTGGTGGCTGTTTCAGGCGTCATCGACATGGCTCAGACGGTCGAGCGAGGCGTCGTGTTTGCGCGATGCGGGTTGGGCCTGTTATTCGCCCTGACCCTGGCGGCGGGCGGACTGCGTGCGCTGCTGGCGTTTGTTCCGCAAGGGGACGTCCCGGGACCGTTAAGGCAGGGTGCCGTCGGCGCGCGGACCCTGCTGGAGAAGAAGTCCATCACGGGGACGTATGATCAGCCCACCTCGCTGATGGGGTTGCTGATCTATCGGCTTGTGCCGCGGTTTGCGTTTCTCACCCCGCCGCACCGGCAGGCCGTGCGGGGAATCGGAATTCGATTGCTTCTGTTGATCGCGTCCGTTGTTGCCGCGGGTTTCGTCAGCGGGGCTTCGCTGTGGCTGACGCTGATCGTGGCGATCGAACTGACTGGTCGCTGGTCCGCGGTGATTGTGGCACACCCCGAGCAGCCCGCCACCACCGGTGTGCGCGAGTTGCGTGATCATCTCGGTGACAAGGGTGATCCCGTGGGTTTGTTTCATCACCTTCGACATTGCTGTGAAAAGTTCCGCGTCAGCGATTTTCCCAATCGCCAATTGGCCGAGGTGCCTCCCCATGTCGCCGAGCAGGTCCGGGATGCACGCATTGAGGGAGAGTATTTTCTGGAGACACAGCCGCTGCCGATGAGTGCTTCCGGACGGGATGGAATCGTCCTGGCAACGGCGGCCGTCATTCTGGCCGTCCTCGGTTCCGGCCTGCTGCTTCTGACGCCGCTCGGGGGAACCATCACTTTGGCAGGCGTCGCCTCCGTGGCATCAGGTGTGATCGGCGTGTTTGCTTCGGCCACCTGTTTCCGGCTGGCATACTTGTGTCTTTGCAGCCTGCGTTTTCAAAGCGACTTGTTTTTGATCCGGATGCGCGGGACTTACAACACGACCCGGGTGGGATCGCAGTTTCAACGCACCAGCTTCCAGAGTGACGTCTATCTCGACGTTTACTCGGCGCGGATTGTCAGCGAGCTGGCCCCGAGCAGCGGATCAAGTTGGCAAATTGCCGATGTGCTCAAATCATCGCGATTGATTGTGACCGTCCAGGACGATGAGTTACCGGCATCGCGCATGGGTGAGTTGGTACATTCCGCATGGACTTATCTGGACCAGGCGTCATCAGCGCGTCCCACCGATTTGTCATCCCCGGAGTACGCCCAACATTTGATGAGACTTCAGGCGGAGTCCATGATCGCTGCACAGGCCGGTACACAGGGGCAACTGCTGGCACAGTCAGCCAGCGCGGTCGCATTGACAGGGACCGGGCTCGCATTGCCAAACACGGTGCCGGCGCTCTTGGTGCAGACTCCCCTCCCCAACGCCATTCCCGCGCGTCCGGTTCCCTCCTCTGGTGTTGTGGGATCTGCCCAGCCACGGCGCATTGCGGGAGGTCCGCCACTTCCCGCTGTTCCACCCGCGAGTCCTCCGCCCCGGCCCGCATCCAATCCGCCGCCAGTCAGGCTGGTGTTGCCACCACCTCCACCCAAGAAAAAGCCGTGACGGGTGTTCACTTCGCGCCGATGCTCAACGAGTACGGGAAGTTGTCGTGCGGCATTTTCAATGCTGTGATCGTGTATTTCCAATCGCCGATCGCCGCATCCGGGATATCGATTTGGAACGTCGAAGTTCCCTCCTGTTCGTGCTTCTGGCCGGCGGGGGAAACGACAGAGAGTTTGATTTTCGCACCACGCGCTTCGAAGCCAAGCACGAAGCGTAGCGGGCCTGCCTTCGTGCATTTGTAGATCTGCGTGACTGAAGGTGCCTCGCTCGATGCACTCAGCAAACTCCTGCCTTTGGCGACGAGTCCGCCGCTGGTAGTGATTTGGGCGGTTTTCTCTTCCGTCTTCGCAAGCACCGCGGCAAACACAAGGTACTTGAGCAGCTTTGCCGCGACGTCTCCGTTGACCTTTTCATTGTGAAACGAAGTGAAGATGACAAATCCTTCCCCGACCTTGAAGCGAACCAGCAATGGGGACCGGTATTCATTCCCGTTCTGACCAGTGAACAATCCACGCACCAGAACGGTGACTTTCTCTTCGTCAAACGCGGCCGGGGTCCAACCGGGTTTGTCGAATTGAAGTTGAATGCGTTCGCCAACCAATCCACTCAGGCCCGTATCAACAACTTCTGCATTCACGGTCTGTGGTTTGCCCTTGTCGGGCGATGCCGAACCGATCATGTCAGCAAATGCGGCGGTGATAAAATGGAAGCGTTGATCGGACGCGTACAGCGTGCCGCCCCGCTTCACAAATCGGCGAAGGTTCTCCGTGGCGCGGTCGTAGAGTTCCTGCTTGACCGTCACTTTTGACTGCCCCCGCTCTCCGTCACCGATGACCTTGTCGACCCATGAACTTGGGACTCCACCACACGTCAAGAAGAACACATCAATGTCTTTCAAGGTCGCCTCGTCAACCAACGCATCGACAGTGATCTCCTTATAGTGAAAACCGGACCCGAGTGTTTTCAACAGACGGCCCATGTCATCAAACTCCGGCTCAGTGACCGCAATTCGGAGGGGTATCGGTTCCGGCTCCGTCGTCACTACGAGGTCGGGCGTCACGTAGCGGGGTTCCTCTTTCACGACCGGCTTCGAAAAGCTGTCGAAGAGAAAGACGATGACAACCGCGAACACCAATCCCGCCGCAACAGACGCATCGCGAAACAACTGGGTGGCCGGCGGGATGGATGCCGTGGAACTCGCTGGAGTCATTCATTTGTCCCTTGCTTGGTGACTCTTTTGGAATGGACATCCGCACATCATTCGTTGTGCTCATTGCCCGTTTGACGTTTCGGACAAGTCCAAAAAGGACGTGGGGCACGTTTTCAACGTGCCAGTTCTCAGCCGATTCGAGCACGTTGAATACGTGCTCCACTCCGCTTGTCGGAAGCGTCATGATTGGGATTGCACGGCCGACTCAGTTCTTCCTGATGGGCGGCGGAGGGGGCAGCTTGAATCCCGTTGGCTGCGCTCCGGCTGACGGCGTCGCTGCCGGTGGTAGTGGAGTCGGTCTGGGTGGCGGCGGCGCGGTAAGTGTTGGTCTTGGCGGTGGTGGTGGCGGCGGTGTCGGTCTTGATGGCGGTTCGGTTTTTGCGATCTGCCCACCGGTGGCCGCGCCCGTCGCGGGAACCGTTGCACCCGGGGATCCGCCGGTCGAAATCCCGCCCGATGCCACCGGGGGATTCGGCGCCTGCCCCGGCGCAGCGGTGCGAATCGGTGGTGGCGGGGGCGGCACAGCCTGCCGAACCGGAGGCGGTGGCGGCAGTGCCGTGCCGGCCGGTCGAGCTTGCGGTTGGGTTGGATTGGGCTGGCTGCCGGCGCGGCGCAGATTGAATCGAACCAGATTCGAACCAAGTTTGATGGTGTCTCCGTCGTTCAGATCGACTTCGCCGCGGATGGGAACACTGTTCACGAGCGTACCGAGTTTGGATGACAAGTCCCGCACGAAGAAGGCACCGGACGGACGACGCTCGATCGACAAATGTTCCCTTTCCAACTCGGCGTTCGAACCGCCCACAAACGGCAATTTCAGGTGGTCGCCGCGTCCCAGAACGGTGACCGGGGAACTCAGAATGAGCTGCCGTCCGACGCGGTATCCATCGACGACGGTGAGCCAGGCATCACGCAATGCGACCTGCACCAAACCAATCATCGTCCCGATGCACAAGCCAAGAATCACGAAGCCCGTCGCCCGGCTGGACATTCCGGAACCGGACTGAATCATGGAGGGCAACACATCGAACAGGACTCCCCCCGCCAAGCCGCCGAGTCCCCCGCCAATCAGCCCATTGCGAATCTTGGAGGGTGATCTTTCATAAAGCCCTTCCACCACACCAATTCCCAGCCCCATGATGATCCAGCCGATGACTCGTGGTATTCCAAACACGGCAAACAGCAGATTGCCCAAGAGTCCGCCGACCGCCCCCCCGATCCCGCCGCCAATGAATCCAGGACCGAGCCGCTGGATCGACTGATAGACTCCCCCGTTGGACATTCCTGCGACGGCGTTTAGTCCGGCACCGATGGCTCCCCCCACGATGGCCGTGGAGCACACCACCATCTGCCACTTCGCATCACCGCCGCTGCGCAGGAATAGGAATTCACAAACCATCCACGCAAAGAAGGCGCTCCAACCGCCGATCACCGCACAGTAGAAAGCCAATCGACCCAGGGACATTTCAATTCCTCGTTCACGTTTGAGAAACCCAAACCCGCCCGCGTTGGCAAGGCTTGCACGACCCGCAATGCTTTAGCCCGGATGATTCACCACGGAAAACCCAGCCCGGCCCACGGCCGGAACCAAAGGATGTGGACAGAAAAATTGGGGACAGAAAAATGACACCCCGATCCCGGTCGTCGTCTTGCCTCATTTTTCTGTCCTCAATCTTTCTGTCAGCCATGTCTTCTTGACCGGGGACGGATTCTGTTTGCACATCCGGGAATTCTTCGCGTGCCGCGCAAATTCAAAACGTTAGTAGTACGGAATTGCACGGAAGGAAAACAGGGTGAGAAGTTGCGATGAATGAACCCCCGCGCACACAACAGGCACTTTGTAAAACAGCGTGATGCTTCAACTCTTTCCCTTCCGTGAGCTTCCGTGTTTTCCGTGGTTCTTCTTGAATAATTCGGGTTAGACATCAGCTCCCAATGGATTCCCGGTTCCCGTCAGTGTGTGTCGACGCGGTTTCAGATCCCGCCGCGTCCGTTTCGCCGTTTTCAATGATTGTCGATTCCCGCGGAGGTTCCGACGGGACTTCCGTTCCACAGTTCCCTACTTGACGAATGCCGGATGGGTCGCCGTCTGCGGGAACGGACTCGTTGGCATCCGGTTCCGCGAAGACGGCGAATGGTTCCCCATCCGGATTCAACGCAGCGCTCGCATCATCAACGGCATCGGCTCCGACATCAGCAGCGGGAGTGACCGCGACAACTTCATTCAGCAGCAGACCGGCGTTCTCGGCGTGAGCAGATTGTGACTGTGTCCAAGCTGGGGGGCCTTCTCCGACCTGCAGGACGACCATTGTCGTATCGTCGCGTTTCATGGCGTTGGCCTCCCGAAGCTGCTCGATGGCCACCGCCCAGTCGCCTTCATCCAGCGTCCACAGTTGTTCCCACGGAGTGGAACGGCCCGCTTCCACGGAATCCAGCATCCATTTGCCGATGGCGTCGGTCACCAGCACGATCACGTCACCGTCCAAGCACTCGATGTCTATCGCGGCCAACGACTGCTGGCCGTCTCGGGACGTCGCCACGCTGCAGACGGAATCCGGATCGAGGTCGAAATCGTCCGCCTTGGCCAATGGAAACGACGTCAACAACCGGCCGCATCGGATGAGCAGCAGGCAACTGTCACCCATGGCGTAGGCCCTGAGATTGCAACGCCGAACACCCGCTTCCGAGTCGGGGAGCGAATGAAACTCGACCCAGCACAGTGTGCAATAGGCTCCCCCCACCTGCCGCAGTTTGACCTTTTGATTCTGCGGCATCCGTGGGAAGTCGATGTCCTCCAGCCAGAGCCGGCGGGGATCCGCCAGCCACTTCACCCAGCCATCGGGCTGGCTGAGATCCGGCGGATCTTCAACGACTTTCCTGACCAGGATTCGTGCCCAACGTCCCGAGAAGATAGCCGACCCGACACCGTCAGCGATCGCGGCACGCCCCCGCTCCAGTCCGACGTGAAAGGCGTCCTCGTATTCGGCGGCGAACGCCGTGTCTTTGGCGACATGGCGCGTGTACGACTGAATCACCGGTGGATTCGATTCCATGACGTCTTTCGTGAGCAACAGGCATCAAACACAGGCGATCCGCGCAGGAACCGAAATTGATGGCACGAATCCGCCCATCAGGGCAGACACATTTCTTCACGTCAGAGCCGCACGGATGCCGTCGAGCAGGAGGTCAAACTTGCCATTGACCACGATGCCGCGAGACAGCGGCTTGACCAGCGCCGGCTTCGATTCCGTGAGTTGATCGCGTCCCAGCAACGGGCTGGTCACGGCAAAGGCCGCCTTCAGTTCCGGGCAGCCCAAGTCGGCGTCCGTTTCGCAATAGCTGAGCGACGTGTGTGGCGATTCCGTGGCGATTGCGTGATAGACGACGACTGGTCCCGACGCGACCGAATGGGCCTGCAGGCTGGCGACGGCGGATTCGAGATCGCCGGCGGAATGCTGGCCCCGCGTCAGGTGCAGGACGACAGGCGGGACACTCGCTTGAGAATGCTGACCGCACCAATCACCAATCAATGCCGCCGCCGCTTCAAACGCAGTTCGGGGGGCTGCCGCGGCTGTCGGCTCCAGTTCAATCAGGATGTGCTGCTTGATGGGGACCGTCATCAGGCCACCAATCCCGTTGGGAAACTGCTGCTCGGTTTCGACGATGCGGATCGTTCCGGATTCCAGTTCGGTGTCTGCAACGACTGTACGACCCGTCAAACCCGCCTCAAACGTGTTTCGAACCTCGACGTCCCCGGTGGAATCAACGCCATACGAGACCACGGCCACTTCGATCTGGCCGGTTGGTTTCTTGGCGATTTTTCCGAGCCAGTCATTCGCCTGCCCCTGCAACCGGAGGCACGGATTATTCGGGTCGGCGGCGAACGGATCACACACCGAACGGTCCAAGAGGAAGACGATCAACGCGGCCCGTTCACGTTCCGCGGCGGGGCTGGCGCTGTGATCCCCGGCATCCAAGGGCGCGTCGTCGACAATGACCGCATCGTCAGGAACTTCGGATTCGATTTTCTCGTCAATGACCGGCGTTGGAATCAGAGTTTGATCCGGTGCTGAAACTGGGGTCGGTGTTGGGACGCTGGGCGGGGGCGATGTCTGTCGCGGCGGCCAGTTCTGAACGTGAGTCTTAACGAGCGACAGGAATCGGACAATGTCGATGAGCTTGGCATTGAACAACATGCCACGGGCATTGGGGCTGACGACGACTTTCGCGGCTTTCAGGGCACTGATGTGATCCGCTGTCAGCGGGCTGCTCCGTTCGAAAAGGTCACGCGCCGGCCCCGGTGCGAGAAACGTGCGATTCGAAGTGTAGAGTGTCGGCGGGACGGCCTTGGCCGTACTCAAGTGGGCCTGGAAAACCAGGGGCTGCCTACCGCCGATCGACAAGTTTTGCAGTTCCCCGATCACCCTGGTGGGATTGCCGTCCCCCGACCCGGACGCGAACAGGTGAACCACGAGTGGCTGGCCCGGATTGGAACCCGCCGTGGCGCCCCAGCGTTCCAGCAGTTCCTTGCACGTCTCGAAGGCCAGCACCTGCGGCGCGATGCCACCCGATTGGGGAACGTACCAGACGGGAACTTCGATGGGCTCCGTGCGAAAGCCCGAGAAGCTTCCCGGATCGGGGATTCGGCGCTGACGGGTCTCGATGGTGACCGGGTTCGCCGCAAGCTCGCGCGTGGCGACAAATTCACGTCCCGCCAATGGCCCCGACCAGCGCACTTTCGCAGTCGAAGCTCCCGAATCCTCCGACCGGTAACCGACGATCGCCACGTCAAAGTCAGCACCCGTTGAGAGTTGTTTGAGCAACGAGTTGATCGCGTTCGCCGTCGAAACAGCCTTGCTTTTGGGCTCCTGCCCAAGTTCCATCAACTCTTCCTGAACGGCCGATTGCATCGCGGCGGATTCGTCGATCAGGAGAATCAGGCAACCCGGACTTTCAATCGAGCTTGTACCCATGGAGAAGAACTTTCTTGAAGAGGGACGACGGATTGTACGGGATCTGGGCCTGCATCAGGCCAGTCGTTTGCAACGCCGCGGTTGTCAGTGGCGACTAGCGCAGGTTCTTGGAGACGCGCGTTCCCATGTCCAGGAATTGCAGCAGGGAAACCGTGTCGGCATTGAATATGAAACCCCGAGCATTGGTTTCCAGTTTGAAACCCTCCGTGGTCGCGAGCCGAACCATGGGCGCAGGGAGCACGCTCGACATGCGATAGAGCGTCTTGGCGAAATTGTCGGGCATCATCTCCACATTCCCCGGAAACAGGATCTTATCGGCGGCCTGCGCTGAAAGGTGGCAGTTGAACACCAGCACGTTTCCGTGCTGGGTCGCCAGGCTGCGGACAGACTCCGCATACTCCTCGGGGTTGCCTTCGTCGGAAGTCTCGCCGTCTGTAATGTGGATCACGATCGGCGGAAAGCATTCATTGTGGCTTCCGGTCGAAATCCAGCGGTCCAACATGCCGTAGGCCGTGTGCAATGCAAAACACATGGGCGTCCCTTTCGCCGCGACCGGATCAATCCATTCCGTGACATCCACGGGCACTTCCATGATCTCGCTGGTCTCGGTGTCGACGATCTGTTGCGTCTTCTGGACGACCCGCAGGGGATGCTGCTGGAATTGGCTGATTGGCACGAACGAATCACGCGATGGTTCCGCCAACTCGCCACCGAGCGCGGAACCGATGATCGGATTCCCGGCATCGTCGGTGGTGTACCCGATCACGGCAATCTCCATCCAATCCTTGATCCCGGCGTCACCCGTCGCCTTGATGATCATGGCGTTGATCCAGTAGTTGATCGCGGACGCAAGCTGCTCGCACTTCGGAGGTCCGTCGCCGGCGATCCGTTCCTCCATCGACAGCGATTGGTCGATGAGAAACAAGAAACAAGCGGGCGTCGCGCGGCTGATTTCCTGGGTGTAAGGCTCTTTCGTCGTGGTCATTCCTGGCTCCTGAATGGGGGTGAAAAGAGAAACTCGTCAATAGGCTCGAAGGGATCATCGGGGATGCGATCATCTCAGTCGTCGTCTACAACCGTCGCTGAATTCGCCGTACTTTGGCAACGATACGGAATCAGCATCAAACATTCAGCCGCTTGATGTCGATTCCAAACTGATTTCTTCATTCGTCGCGAACCAAAGCATTGAGGCCATTGGTTCACTCGACATTCGGTAGAGGCTGCGGGCGAAATCGTCGGGCAGCACTTCATGCTACTGGGGAATATGATCGGGGTGTAGCCTGCGGATGATAAGGAGCGTTCGAGAAATGACAGTCCCGTTTGTCGTCTTTCGCTCCGCGAAAGGACGCCCTTTCGCGGAGCGAAAGGCGACAATAATTTCTCGAACGCTCCTAAGCGACTGTTGAACAACTGAACTTTTCCATTATCGGCGGAAAGGCTGCGAATCGCGCCGCTGTGAAGACACGGATCGTCCCGTCCATCGACAACGAATAGTCGATCAGGAACAGAAGGGCATCCAAGAGTGCCCCGAATGATCTGCGGTGAGAAATGTTTCCGATTGCGTTCACACTCGTTCACTTGCCACCCCCGATCCGCACTTCCTTGCGGCGTGAGGTTTCGGCCATGCCGCAGGTGGCTTTGAGTTCTCGCTCAAGGACGTCGGCCTGGGCCACAAGGCGGTCGTGCTGCGACTGCAATGCGGTCGGGTCGGTTTCAGGTCGATTCACGGCGGTGTCGGTCTCGTTGAACAGTTGCTCCAGACGAACGAACAAACCGTGCCTTTCCGGTTCGAGCAGGTCTTCTCTCAGTCGCCGCGACATCGCGGGACCATCGCGATAAGTGCGCTGCCAGGCTTCGACATCCTTGGCAACCTGCCGGGCCTCGGGCGGCGACGCCAGCAGTTCCAGCCCTTCGCGAATTCCGACCAGCATCTTTGTGCCCGCCTGCCGCGACTTCCAGCGTGTCTGCAAACGCCGGGACTCGTCCGCCGTAAGTCGCGCCAACTCCCTCACGGCGCGTTGCACCTCGTCACCGGGAATCGCCATGCCGATCCCTTCCTGCTCGGCCTTCAGCGTGACCACGCCGGCCACTTCACCGAATTCATTGAGCGCCGGTCCGCCGCTGTTTCCGGGATTCACTGTGACCGAAAGCTGGATGAACGTCTGGCTCTTGATTTCTTGGAACGATCCGACGATCCCTTCGGTGACGACATTCTCCATCCCGCCGGGACTGCCGATCACGACGAGCCGATCCCCCTTATGGAGTTGAGCCCTGGCCACGACCGCGAGGGGGCGAAAATCATCGGGCAGGTCTGCGACCTGCAACAACGCGAGATCCAAGCCGTCCGCGGCATACGCCAGCGTGACGCGACCGAACCTGCGTCCGTCACGAGCCGGGAATTCGACGACCCAGCCAGCCTCGTCCTCCAGACCCAGCACATGCTCGTTGGTGCAGACAAGGCGCGGACCGACGACGAATCCCGATCCGACGCTGTTTCGCGTGCGAATCCGGCACACGGACGGCTCCACCAGCCGAATCAACTCGCGCGTCGATAGTGCGACGCGCTGTGACGGTCGCGAAATGGACGGTGTTTCAGCGGGAGATGGATTGCCCGGCGGAACAGCCGCAGATGTGGAGTCCGGGACGGGCGTCTCTCCGTCGGAGCGCTTCGATCCGTCCGAAGTCACCGCGACAGGATTCTTGGGCGGCCCGTTGCTGGCCGCGGTGGAAGCAACAGTTGAAGTGGAGTCGGGATCTCGCGCGGACCACCAGCAGGCCGCCGCAGTGAACACCAGGACCATCGACGCGACACCGACAACCGCTGTCTTGGAGACTGCGGCCCGCCATCCGCCGATATTCTGCGGGATCCGCGGTGTACCGGATGCCCCCATCGCGGGAGTTGTCGCCCGTGTCGCAGTTGTCGCACGTGGTTGCGTGGCGGAAGAACGGCCAGTCGCTGGCGCACCCGGTTTTCCCGCAACGCGCCCCCCCGGTGGCAACTGGAGTCGAAGTCCCTGCGGAGTCTGCAACGCAGTCAGGACAATGCCACAGCCTGCGCAGGGAATCAGCGCACGATCACCGCGCGAGTCAACTCGCAGTTCGCGACCACAGGCTGGGCAGGAAACGACCGGGGACATCGTCAAGGCACCTGGACGGGAAGAAAACAACGGGCATGGTTCAAGACGCGGTGGGTTGGGGTATCAGAGGTCTTCTCTTGTCCCCTCTCCTCCGGCTTTGCGGGGGAGAGGGTTAGGGTGAGGGGGTCTTCTGATTGGCTGTCACCTTGGTTGAACCAGGCCGAACAACGCTACTTGAGGATTCGGGCCACCTTGGACCATTGATCGATCACCTCACGGGCCAGTTGACCCTCCGCCTGAAACGAAACGGTGTTATTGGGCTTCGACGGGATCTTGGCGTAGTAGT
>JAYTIB010000210.1:0-5795 GCA_043732205.1 Schlesneria sp.
CGAACGGACCGTCGCTGCGCTTCCGTGACGGACTCTGCGAACGGTGGCCGATGTGGGATGAACGGCATCTCCTGAGTCGCTCGCCAACGAAGAGCCGGAGTTCCTGCTGGAAGCACCGGCAGCAAATTGGGCGAACGACAAATGAAAGTTCACCCACCTACAAGCACGATGCGCAAGCGAGTGTGCCTGAAAACTCACTTGCTTGCGCTGTGTGCCTGATAACTCACTCGCTTGCGCTGTGTGCCTGATAACTCACTCGCTTGCGCATCGTGCTTGTATGCCTGTTCCTGCCGCGAGCCTTGTCGGCGACGGAATCGCGCGGACAGGCAATTTCCACGCATCAGAGCTTGTTGAACCATCCGATGTTTGTGAGAATGCGACCCGGTCATTTTTGACCCGCCAAACTTTCACACCGACTTTGCTTGAGGAGTTCGCTCATGTTGAACTTTTTGGGGTCATGTCAGCAGTCTTGTGATGGAATCACGCGCCGCTCGTTCTTTCAAATCGGAGCCTTGGGAATCGGCGGCCTGACATTGGCGGATCTCCTCCGCTTGGAAGCCCACGCGGCGGGGAGCGTTTCCAAGAAGTCGATCATCAACATCATTCTCAGCGGCGGCCCGACGCACTTGGACACATTTGATCTCAAGCCCGATGCCCCGAAGGAAATTCGCGGCGAGTTCCGGCCGATCGCGACCTGCGTGCCGGGCTTTGAGTTTTGCGAACTGATGCCGAAACTGGCGACGGTGGCCGACAAGTTCTCGGTCGTCCGCTCGCTGACAGGCGTGAGCGAGGAGCACACCAACATCCAGTCCAGCACGGGCTGGCCCGAGAGGTCGCTCAAGTCGATGGGTGGCCGGCCCAGTGTCGGGGCGGTGATGTCCAAACTGCTCGGCGCGGCTCAGTCCACTTCGCGCGGCAGCGCGCCGACGTCCGTTGATTTGTCGAATGTCTCACGCCCCGGATTCCTCGGCCAGGTCCACGCCGCGTTCACGCCCGACGGTGTCGGACGCCAGAACCTGACGCTGAACGATCAGGTCAACCTGCGGCGGTTGGACGACCGCAAGGAGTTGCTCGGCGGTCTCGATCGGCTGCGAAGGGAAGCTGACACGCGGGGGATGATGACGGCGATCGACAGCTTCACCGAGCGGGCGGTCGATTTGGTCACGTCCGGATCGATCGCCAAGGCGCTCGATGTGAAGAACGAAGACCCGCGCATCCTCGCCCGATACGGCATCGAGAAGGACAGGCAGAACCAGCGGATGCTGCTGGCCCGGCGGCTGATTGAAGCCGGGTCGCGCTGCGTGACGTTCACGTGGGGCGGCTGGGACACGCACTCGGCCAACTTCGCCAGCATGAAGTCGCAACTGCCCAACCTCGACAACGGCCTGAGCGCGTTGATCGAGGACTTGGACGGGCATGGCATGTTGCAGGACACGATCATCCTGATGTCGGGCGAGTTCGGTCGCACGCCCCGCATCAACGGCGGTGCGGGCCGCGATCACTGGGCGCGGGCCGGGTTCTTCTACATCGGCGGCGGCGGCTTCCGTCACGGGAAGGCGATCGGTTCGACCAACCGATTGGGCGAGGTCGCCCACGACCGGCCCGTGCATCTGCAGAACATCTTCGCCACGGTCTACAAGCAACTCGGCATCGACCCCGACACCGTCACACTCACCGACCCGAACGGCCGTCCGCAATACTTGGTCGATGAACGGCATCTGATCACCGAACTCCTGTGATCCGCAAAGGACGCGCGGCGCACAGTGGATTCACACCGGCCCGGTTGATTCGATTCAGCCGGGCCTTTTCATGATGTTGACGATTCCGCGTTGCCATCCATTCACCAACCCGAAGCGTGCATTTTGAACTTGCTCTGTTTTGGATTTACGCCCCAACGGGGCAGCCCTAAGTTAGCCCGGATTGCGCACCGTCTCGTTGTTTTGGCGCCGAGTTTGAGATTTGTCGGCGGGGTGGGCGGTCGGGCTGGTTGTGGTGGCGCGGAGCGGGGGCGCGGGGTGTTTTGCGGGCGGTTTGCCGGGATTTTGGCGGTCTCGGCGCGGACCTTCGGTGGGACCACGGAGGGGGAGCCGTGTTGGGCGCGGGTCATTTGGTGGGGGGTGGCCGCGGCGAGTGTGATGGTGACGGGGCCGCCGAGTCGTTGGGTCAGTCCTTGGATCAGGCGGTCGTCCCAGAGGCGGCCGAAGCGGTTCGCGAACGCGTTCACCGCGGCGGAGGTTTGCTCGAACACGGCTTGTCCGGGCCAGGTGGCCGAGGCGTGGAACCAGATCTTGCGCGTGGTCGATTGGAAGACCGCGCCGACTTTGAAGACGCGGGCGCGGATCGTCTCCAGCGTGTGTTGGGCCACGGCGGGGACGTCCGCGTTGGCTTCGCGGAACAGCGTGAACAGGGCGTAGGCCAGCAGATGGCATGGCATGGCGAAGGCGTTGGCGAAGAACCGGTGCGACGAGAGCCGGTCGATCGCCAGGCCGTGCTTGAGTTCTTCGATGGCCCGTTCCGCATCACCGCGTTTGACGTAGACCTGCCGGCACACGTGCGCGGCGGGGTCGGTCAGGTTCGTCACGACGAACCGTCGATTGGGACCGCCCTGTTGCGTGACTTCGCACTTGGCGATCACGCGCCGCGGCCGGTCCCAACTGCCCGCCTGATAGTCGCGGATGTCCTGAAAGAGCTGGCACGGTTCGTCGTACAGCGCGGCCTTGGCCCGCGCGTGGTTCATCGTCACCTCGGTCTGGCCCACGAGCGTGTTGTTGGTCGAATAGCCGATGACGTACTGCAGCTTCAGCGCCTCACACCATTCGTACAGTGACGGGCTGGCGTAGCCGCCGTCGGCGCGAATCAGGATCTCGACCTCGGGCCACGCCGCGCGCCACGCCGTGACCAACTCGCCCAATGACTCGACCGCGCCCCAACTGGGATGAGCCGTCCCGATCCCCAGCCAGCCGGTCAGCGGGAACTTCGACTCGCCATCGAACACCAGCCGCGACAGAGACTGGTTCTGCCGGTAGTAGCCGTGAAACAGCGTGAGCTGCTGCTGACCGTGAGCCGGGTCGTCGGTGGCGTCGATGTCCAACACGATCCGCTGCGGAGGCGTTGTCCGCGTCTTCACGAACAACTCGACGAGATACCGGTTGAGCTCCCGCAACCGACGACACTTGGCCGCCTGGCACTCCTGATCAATCGTCCGCTCGTTCACCGGCACGTTCCGCTGCCGCCGCGTGAACGCATAGCGAAACCGGGCCAGTGTCGAACCGCTGGCCAGCGTCGCCTCCTCTTGGCCGGGCACCTGGTCGAGCAGCACCTGCATCAACGGATCGTGCCGCAACGTCTGAGCATCGTTGCAGTCGAAGTCGCCGCCCAACAGTTGATAGACCGTCTGCGTCAACAAGTCCTCGGTCGAAAACTGCCGCAACAACTCCGACCGCGGATCGGGCAACCGCGCGGCCGCCTCCGCCAACACCCCCAACCGCCGATCCAACTGCCGCACGGCCAGCAACCCCGTATCCGTCACCACTTGGCCGCCATCAAACGCGACCGTCACCTCGCGCCGCCCCACCTCAAACAACACCAACTGCCGCCCCTCCGCGCCCACACACGCTGTTTCTGCCATCACCGCCTCCTCCTGAGCAACAAGTCACCACGCCACGGTCACTTGTACGAAGGAATCCGCAATTTCACGAGAAGATGGTGCGCAATCCGGGCTAGAGCGTGGGCGAGCTACGTTTGAGCCACACTTCCCCACGGTCTGGCGACCGTGGCTACCCGAAGATTTAACGGTGACGCGGCACTGGGAGGACTTCGTGGCGTCATGGCCTGTCTCACAGTCTGCTCTCGTACGGTGACGTCAAAAGCCGATCGAATCAAGAGCCTGCCCGGTGCCTTGGCTGCGATGTTGGCTCGTGTCGTTGGACCGCTCTGCTTGAGCCGGGGTCGCCGGACATTCGTCACCGTAAGAAACTCCGCCAGCGAAGCCGCTGACGATGTGCCGCCCCCTGACTTCGAACGACCGGAGCTGCATTCACTCACCATTCGAGTCTCCTTCAGAAACCTTCCCAAGCGAGGGCCTCTGCGACTCGCTCGGGGGGGCAGCCAGTGAGCGGGGTGGAGGTGGAGTCGGTAGTCGTGGCCGTGACCGCCGCACAAAACCGCGTGAAAGATGCCTCGTTCGTAAACCATCGGCCTCCAATGCGGAAGGCTTCGAGTCGGCATCCGCGGATCCCACGAAAGCGCCAGCGGTGGATCGTGCTCGGATGCACGCGGCGCTTGGCTCCGCCGGCCAACATTCGACTGGCCAACTCGGAAAATGAGATCGCGTCGCTGTCGATGAGACTGGGCAAGGCCGTGACGATAGGCGTCGTCAGTTTCGGATCGGTAGGTTCCCGATTCGGCCGACGGGATTGGGGCAGGACGATCATGAGTAGGGCTCCGTATGCATGGTTTGCGTGGTCCGCAATACCAGCAAGAATCAAAGCCTCAAAACGCCGGAGTGGCAAGCGGCTTCCCGATCGCAATTCGCTCAAAAGTTATTGAGCAGCGACGGTTTTCGCTCAAGATCCGTTGAGCGAAAGTGTGGGAGTAATCGACGCCAGCCGTGGATTGACATCCTGCCTTTTCATTCTTCTTCATTTACTGGCCGACGGAAGTTGACGGACGACGAGTCTCGTACCACAAGGTGACAATCCAACGCACCTATCGGGACGGCAACGAGTTCAAAAACACGACCGCGTTCGGTCGGGACGATCTGCCCATCGTGAGCCTGCTTGTCGGGCAAGCGTCGGAGTTCATTCTCGACGCGGAATCCGGTCACGGCCTTGATGAGGCCGCGTAAGCGACATCGCGGAGAGTCGCCCTGCCGAATCTCCGCACTTCCAGTGTGGTGATGCAGCGTTGTCTGATGCAGACGACCCGTCTCGCGACCGGAAGACTTTTCTTTCTCTGCGGGGCACTCCCCTCTTGAGTGCTTTCCCCGCGTGATTCGCATCCGCTTCAGGACGCGATCGCCACTCCCCTGTCCCCACACGCGAGGAAGTCATGGTCACGATCACTGGTTTCACGGAAGGCGAATGCGTCTGGTGTTGCCAGACGGGCGAAGGCGTCCACGTCGCCTTTCAAGACGGTTTGAATGGTTTCTTGTGCAAGCGAGATTTCTGGTCAGCACTCAAATCCCGCTCCGCACAAGCCTCGCCCGCGAGTGAACCGTCCTCAACGGCGGCCACACCACGTCGTCCCGTGTAATTTGCAATAGAGCCGCCCCGCCCAGCAAGACGCAGCCGAGCGATTCCAAGCCGATGGTGAGGTTCATGCCTCACTGTCGTTTCTCTTGCCACGAAAGATCCCGCATGACCACGCCGAAATTACTGCGCGTCGCGGAAGTCGCGGTGCGACTGAACTGCTCCGTGAGCACCGCGTACTCGCTCATTGAGAACGGGAAACTCGGACATCACCGCTGCCCAGGTGTTCGGGTCAGTGAAGAACAGTTGGGAGCGTATTTGGAAGTCACGAAGCGAGAACGCGAGGAACCAGCTCCGGCAAAGAGAAGGCCCCCGCGCACTCAGCTTCGTCACGTCAGCCTACGGTAAGCAACCGTGCTCGCTCACGGACTAGCAGTGGGTCATCCCGCCCGCCTCGCTTGTTCGAGCATGAAGCGAGGGTTTTGTGAAAGATGTTGATACGTCTTCGCCAAGTTCTACTGTCCGTTGGTCTTTATCAAATCTAAGGTTTTGTGGGACATTCTCTTCGGGGGTTTTGTGAACCAGGAAGGGAGTCTGCCATGGATG
>JAYTIB010000211.1:0-14881 GCA_043732205.1 Schlesneria sp.
CACCAGAATGAAATCATCGGTATTGATGGTGGGCCGGCGCTCGAAGCGAGCTGGTCCCACCCTACAATTCCTTCCGTTTCAAAACGGTGATGTTGACATGGCGACCACTGCCTCCAACGGAAAGACAACATCATGATCCAAGTACGCAGCGCCGCGGATCGGGGCCACGCTGATCATGGCTGGCTCGACACGTATCACACATTCTCGTTCGGGTTGTACATGGACCCGCAGCACACCCGCTTTCGGGCGCTGCGCGTGATGAACGAGGACTGGGTCGCCCCCGGCCAGGGGTTTGGCGAGCATCCCCACGAGGACATGGAGATTGTCACGTATGTCCTGGAGGGGGCGCTGGAACACCGGGATTCGATGGGGAACGGCGAAGTGCTGCGGCCCGGCGAATTCCAACGGATGTCGGCCGGGACCGGCATCACCCACAGCGAATTCAATCCGTCGGCGACCGAGTCCACGCACCTGTACCAGATCTGGCTGCTTCCGGAGCGCAAGGGGATCTCACCCAGCTACGAACAGAAGCGGTTTCCCGAAGAGGGCCGGCGCAACCGCCTGCAACTGGTCGCGTCGCGCGATGCCGCGGAGGGATCGCTGCTGATCCACCAGGACGCCCGGATCTACTTGTCGACGATCGACGCGGGCAATCATGTGATGTGTGAATTGGCAGCCGCCCGGCATGCGTGGCTGCAAGTCCTGCGCGGCTCGGTGTCGCTCAACGGTCAGCCGCTGCAAACCGGCGACGGGGCCGCCGTCAGTGATGAAACGCGATTGCAGATTCAGGCCACAACCGCTGCCGAGATCATGCTGTTCGACTTGGCATGAATGGCGACTCCGCCTCAGAGACCGCGCGTCTCGCAGCATCGTATTGCGTCTACAGAATCGCCCCGGCCACGCAGGCGGTCAGGCAGCAGGCGAGCGTTCCGCCGAGCATCGCGCGAAAGCCCAATCGTGCGAGATCCCCCTGTCGGTTGGGGGCCATGCCGCCCAGTCCGCCGATCTGGATGCCGATCGACGCGAAGTTTGAAAAGCCGCACAGCGCATAGGTCATGATCACCACAGTGCGCGGTTGCAGGTGAACGGTCGAATCGGGCTTCAACCAGCGAGACAGCTCTTCGTAGGCGACAAACTCGGTCGTGGCCATCTTCAGACCAAGCAATTGTCCGGCGTGAAGACAGTCGTTCCATTCGATCCCCATCAGCCACGCCAGCGGGGCGAACGCATATCCGAGTCCCGCGCGCAACGACCAATCCATCGAGAACATTCCACCCAGCAGCGAGACTCCCTTGTCGAACATGGCGATCAATGCCAGGAAGACCAGCAGCATCGCGGCGACATTGAGCGCCAGCTTCATGCCGTCGGTGGCGCCGATGGCCGCCGCCTCCAGCAGGTTCGCGCCGGGACGCGGCACTTCGACTTCGGCCGTGCCGAGCGTCGCCGGTTGTTCGGTTTCGGGCAGCATCAGTTTGGCGATCATCAGCGCCGCCGGGGCGGAAATCACCGAAGCGGTCACCAGGTGCCCGGCATCGATCCCCATGCCGACAAACGCCGCCAACACGCCTCCGGCAATCGTCGCGAACCCGCCGACCATGACAGCGTTCAGTTCGGACAGCGTCATCGTGGCAATGTACGGCCGCACCAGCAGCGGAGCTTCCGTCTGACCGACGAAGATGTTCGCGCTGGCCGACAACGTCTCGGCGGCCGACGTCCCCAGCGTCCATTGCATCACGCGGGACATCCCCTGGACGACAACCTGCATGACGCCGAGGTAGTACAGCATGGATGTCAACGCCGAGAAGAAGATGATCGTCGGCAGGACTTTGAACGCGAAATAGAACTCCTTGAAGTTCTTGCCGAACACGAAGCCGGAACCGGCGTCGACAAAGTCCAGCAGCGCGGTGAACAGGTCGCCGATCCCGCGGAACAGCGCCGCGCCCGGCGGTGTCTTCAGCACGATGACCGCCAGCACAAACTGCAGCGCTGTCCCCAGCAACACGATCCGCCACGGGATGCGGGACTTGTGCGAACTGAGCAACCAGGCCAGCGACAGAATGACCACGTAGCCAAACAAGCTGATGAAATGCAGCACGTGCGATTCCCTTTAGGATTGGGGGTGTGCGTCACGATTCTGGGTGGAATCCGAAAGGGAGTTCATCCGAGTCTGTCGAAGTCGCGGAGGCTCTTGGGCGAGCGGCAGGAATCGGCATACAAGCACGCTGCGCAAGCGAGTGAGTTTTCAGGCACACTCGCTTGCGCGTCGTGCTTGTATTGGGGACAAACGTTGATCTGCAGTTCGCCTGACTCCTTCAGGGTCGACAACAACCCGTTCATTCATTTTCACCTAGAATTGCGATTCACACCCTAGAAATGGAGCAGAAACAAATGTCGTCTTTCGCTCCGCGAAAGCACGCTCTTTCGCGGAGCGAAAGACGACAATGCGGCAATAAGTTCTGAGCCGACCCTTACGCGAGGATCGGCCGAATCACCTCGCCATGCACGTCGGTGAGGCGCATGTCCCGGCCGCCGAAGCGGAACGTCAGGCGTTCGTGGTCCAGGCCCAACAGGTGCAGGATGGTCGCGTGCATGTCGAAGAACGTGCAGACGTGTTCGATCGCGTGCATGCCGAGTTCATCCGTCGCTCCGTGGATCGTGCCTCCCTTCGTTCCACCGCCGGCCATCCAGATCGTGAACCCTTCCGGATGATGATCGCGTCCGTCGCGCCCCGCGGAATGCGGAGTCCGGCCGAATTCACCCGCCCAGACGATGAGCGTTTCGTCGAACAAGCCGCGCTGTTTCAGATCGCGAATCAGACCCGCAATCGCCTGGTCGGTGTCGAGGGCGTTCTTTTCGTGACCCTTCTTCAAGTCGCCGTGCTGATCCCATGTGCCGTTCGACGCACCCGGCGGACAGGTGATCTCGACGAAGCGGACTCCCGATTCGATCAACCGCCGAGCCCGCAGGCACTGGATGCCGTACAGGCGTTTTGAGGGGACTACGGAATCGAGGCCGTACAGCTTCTGCGTCGCCTCGGTCTCGCGGCTCAGATCGAGCACATCCGGGACGAGCGATTGCATGCGGTACGCCATCTCATAGTTGGTGATCGCCGACTCGATGGTGTCGTCGACGCCGAGTGACTGTGAGAACGATTCGTCCTGGCGGCGGAGCAACGCGAGCTTCGCCTGTTGGATGCGCTGGTCCTTGTCACCCGGCAGGATGTTGTCGATCGGCGTGCCGTCCGCCTGGAGCAGCGAGGCCTGGTGGCTCGCGGGGAGAAAGCCATTCGAATAATTCTCCAACCCGCCGCACGGGACGACACCAAAGCTGAGCACGACGAATCCCGGCAGATTACGGTTCTCGCTGCCGAGGCCGTACGTCACCCACGACCCGAGACTCGGCTTGCCGGCGTTGTTGGAGCCGGTGTGCAGACGCAGCACGCCGGTCGAGTGAATCGGCAGGTCGGCCTTCATCGACCGGATCACGGCCAGATCGTCGGCGCATCCGGCGATGTGCGGAAACAGCGAACTGACCGGCATCCCGCTCTCGCCATGCCGAGCAAACGACCACGGACTCTTCAGCCACTGCCGGTTGCCATTCGCGGTCGGGTTCTTCGACTCGGTGAACGGCTTCGCGTCGAGTTCATCAAGTTTCGGCTTCGGATCAAACGAATCAACGTGCGACACGCCGCCGTCCATGAACAGGAAGATGACGTTCTTCGCCTTTGCGGCATGCTGCCGCGGTGAACCGACCGACGGCACTGGAGCCGCTGTCGCATGCTCGGACATCAGCGCCGACAGCGCCAGCAATCCGAATCCGTTGCCGGATGACGCCAGCATTTGACGCCTGGTCATCGGCGGAGAAACGCGACCAAGACAGCCTGCTTGTCTGCCGAACAGGGAATTCATGACATGGCCTTCGCAAGAGAAGAGTTGTAACCACAGATTTCACAGATGTCACAGATCAGACGAATACCAACAACCATTCTCTTCTGCGTCTTCATCCTCTTCATCTGTGTCATCCGTGAAATCTGTGGTCAATCTCTACCGTCCCAGACTCGTTCCAATGTTGTCGCATCGCCCGGTGCGCAAGCGACCACGACTTCGAACATCCGACAAGAACCGCGGAGATCACGGGATGAAAATGAACTCCTTCAGGTTGAACAGCGCGTGAGCGACGTCTCTCCATACGGCGTGGCTCTTCAGCATGTCGGCGGACGGTACGTATTCCAGTTCGGCGAACTGGGCGGCGGCCTGGGTGAACAGATGGCGTTCGTCGCTGGTTGGCATTCGTCCCAGACTGGCCAGAAACATCGCGTCGATGCGCGTCTCGATCGAATCGCCGGATTGCCGGATCACGCGGGCGGCCCAGACGTCGGCTTGTTGCAGGACGAACGGATCGTTCAACAGGGCGAGGGCCTGGGCCGGGACGTTGGTTGAGTCTCGGCGGCCCTGAGTCACTTTGCCGCCGGGGATGTTGAAGGCACTCAGAAAACGGGGAGACTCCATCAGGTTGTTTTTGATGTACACGCTGCGCCGTCCGCCGCCGTCGAGCGGTCCGGGGAACAGTCGGCGGTCGGCATTTTCCTTGTCGCGAAACGGCTGAATGCTCGGGCCGAACAGCGTGCGGTCGAGACGACCGGATGTGGCGAGGATCGCATCGCGGATCGCTTCGGCCTCCATGCGCCGGGCGGGATAGTGCCACAGCAGGCGGTTCTGCGGGTCGACTTCGCGGGCCGCGGGCGATGACTGGCTGGAGGATTGTTGGAAAGTTTTCGACAACACGATCGACCGCATCAGCCACTTCAGCGACCAGCCGTCGCGCACGAATTGTGTTGCCAGGTGGTCGAGCAATTCGGGATGCGACGGCAGGTCGCCGACATGTCCGAAGTCATCCACAGTGCGGACCAGTCCGCTGCCGAACAGGTGATGCCAGACGCGGTTCACGATCACGCGCGCGGTGAGTGGATTCATTGGACTGGCAATATGCTCGGCCAATTCGAGCCGGCCGCTGCCGGTCGTCACGAACCCGTCGCGCGACTTGGACAACACTTCCAGATACCGCCGCGGCACCGTCTCGCCCGGCCGATGGCAGTCGCCACGGATGAACACCGGCTGCTCAAACCCGGTCCCCCCGTCGGCGATCCCCGGCACGATTCGCGGCGAGGCCAACTCCGCTTCCACACGGCGGTATTCTTCGGCGAGCGACTGCAACCGCGGTGACAGATTCAACCGATTGCCCAGCAGGTCGCGCCGCAGCAGCGCGTCGAGCCACCGCACGTCGTCGTCGGTCGCGTGGGCTTCAGCCCACGCACCGATCACGTCCCGCACCGTCGCGGCATAGCGGGTCGCCACGTCGGCCAGCGAGGCCGGCTCGTCGCCCGCGAACAACGGTCGCAAATGTTTCAGCTCCGCGCGAGGCGTCTCACCGCCGTCGTGCAACACCACTTGAGTGACGCCGAACCACGACCGGGGATTTGCCGCCGCCTTGTCCCACGGCAGACGGTAGTTCTCCTTGTCGCCCCCGAGGGCACTCAGTTGATCCGGAAACTTGGGATTGTCGAGCATCGTCATCAGCTCGGCATACGTGCGCAGCGAATCGCGGTCGTCCGGCGGTGAGAACGTCTCCCAATGCAGTTCGCCGGAGGTCAGCGCGCGGTAGTTCTTGTAGTTCAACTGGCAACTGTTGGAGACCAGCCGGACCGCGCTGCTGCGCAGTCCCATCACCTGAAAGCTGATGTTCTTCTTCCCGAGCGGCAACACGGGCGATCGGAGCGTGCCGTTGAGCTTTTCCGACAGCGTGTTCGTGAAGCAACCGGCCGGTTGGATCGTCTTCACCAGCGCCTCGCCATCGGGATGCAACGTGAATTCACCACTGACCGACGGACCGTCCGCCAGTCCGAGCCCACCCACCTGCCAGTCCGTCGGCAAGGTCTTGCGGAAATCGGCATGCATGACGAACTGAGCCGCGTTGAAGTCGGCCCGCTCCTTCTCGTCGCGGACATGCTTCTCGGCGAGCTTCCGCCACTCCGTCGTGAACGCCGCCGCATCCGCCGGGGCCGCGGTGACAAGTTGCCGCCAGGGTTCCAAGGGATGTTCGAGCGGCAGCTTGTCGACGGCCAGCGCGGCGACCCATTTGTCGATCCGTGCGTCATCGAGTCCCCGCGCGAGTTCCTCGGCATTCGCGGCCGACCCCTTCTTTGCCTGCGCCGCCAACAGGTAGCGGCCGATCTGCGTCGCCTCTTCAATCCAGATCCCCGCCAGTTCCTTGCGGAGCGCGACTTTCAATTCCCGCAGTCGCTGATTCAGCGCCGCGTTGAGGCTGGGAGCGTCGATTGTGTGACTGACCAGCCGCGAGCTGCGCAGGATTCCGAGCAGCCCGTAGTAGTCGTGCATCGAAACCGCGTCGAGCTTGTGGTCGTGGCAGCGGGCGCAGGCGATCGTCGTCGCCTGAAACGCCTTCGACAGCGTGTCGATCTGGTTGTCCAGCAGGTCGTAACCGATCTCACGCAGGCTGATGCAGTCGTCGTGATTGACTTCGCCGAACCGGTAGAAGCCGGTCCCGATCACCGATTCGTTCGACTGTGTCGCGCCGTTCCAGCGCGGCTGCGGCAGCAGGTCACCGGCGATGTGTTCGCGCACAAACTGGTCGAACGGAACGTCGGCATTGAACGCGCGAATCAGGTAGTCCCGATAGCGCCACGCATGATGCACTTCGTAGTTCCATTCGTTGCCATGCGTCTCTGTAAACCGCACGACATCCATCCAGTGCCGCGCCCACCGTTCGCCAAAATGGGGCGAGTCGAGCAACGCATCGGTCAATCGTTCCATCGCCGTGGCGGACAGTGCAGAGACGTCGTCGCCGCCACACTCGCGGACGAACTCCTCGATCTGATCCTGACTCGGCGGGAGCCCGGTCAGCACCAGTCCCAATCGCCGCGCCACGGTGCGCGGAGACGCTGAGGCGGCGGGAACGAGGCCCAACTCATCGAGTTTCGCGGCGATGAACCGGTCGATCGGATGTTGCGACGAGGCGGCGTTCTTGGGTGTCGGGACAGCGGGCACATTCACCGGCTTGAGGCTCCACCAGTCGCGGCGGGTGCGCAGCGTTTCTTCCCAATTCGACGTCGGATTTCGCGTGACCGACTTGTCGCGCGGATCGGGCGCGCCCCGTTTGACCCACTCCTCCAGATCCGCGATCGCCGCCGCCGGCAGCTTTCCCTTGGGGGGCATCTTGACGTTCTCGTCGGCATACCGCACGGCCTTGAGCAGCAGGCTCGCGTCCGGTTTCCCCACGTTCAGCACCGCGCCCGAATCGCCTCCCTTGCGGACGCCGTCGCGGCTGTCGAGCAACAGGTTCCCGCCCAGCTTCTTCGATGCGGCCGAATGACATTCCGAGCAATGTTCGACGAGGATTGGCCGGATCTTTTTTTCGAAGAAGTCGAATCCGGCGTCATCGGCTTCGGCAACGCCGATGGTCCATGCCACCAACGCGATCAAGATCAGTCGGTCGACAATCGTTCGCATCAGTGGCTGCCCTTTCAGAGGTATGGCGTATTTCAATCCCGTCGGGCTTTAATGTCCACCAACATGAGGAAGCAGTGGCATTGGATTGCTCTTGGAAACGCTGTCGCGGATAGTGAGGCCGTACCGCTTTCTGGCAGACACTTGGAGTTGATTCATGAAGACATCCGCGATCCGCAGTCTGCGGCGCAAACTGGCGGCGAATGTTCCGGTCTACGGAATGTGGGTGACGCTGGAGTCTCCCACGGTGACCGAGATGGCCGTCGCCCTGGGTCTCGACTGGATCGTGATCGATGCCGAGCACGGGCATCTCGATTGGAAGGAGATCGTCGAGCACTTGCGGGCCACGGTTCGCAGCGACACGGTGGCGCTCGTCCGGATCGCCGAGTTGAACGGCAGTCTGATCAAGCGGGCCTTGGACATCGGGGCGGACGGGATCGTCATCCCGTGGATCGAAACGGCCGAACAGTTGAAGCAGGCGGTCGCGTATTCCCGCTATCCGACCGACGGACTGCGTGGCATCGGCGCCGAGCGGGCCACCTGCTGGGGCCAGTGCTTTGTCGAACATGCGACCGAAGCCAACGAGCATGTGCTCGTGGTCCCGATCATCGAGACTGTCGCCACGGCGCGGCAGGTGCCGCTGATGTGCCAGGTCGACGGAGTCGAACTGCTGTGGTTCGGTCCGGCTGATTATTCCTCGACGGCGGGGTATCGCGGCCAGTGGGAAGGGCCGGGGGTCGCCGAACAGATCCTCAAGATGAAGGACACCATCCGCAAATCCGGCAAGCACTGCGGCACGATCGCCACCAGCATCGAGAACCTGCACGAGCGGCGGACTCAGGGATTCAGCGCGATCGGACTCGGCATGGACACCGGCCTGCTGCTGCGATCGTTGAAGGCATCGCTGGCGGCGGTCGGTCGTGATTCCTCGATCCAAGCGTCGTTGACTCCCGACGGCACGTCTCCGTCGCCAAAGTCTGCCACCGTGGAAGGAACCCCGCGTCGATGAACCCGCCCGCTCCATTCAACGTCGCGCTCACCGCCGATTTCCACGATGCCCAGGGTCGGCCGAAATATCGCGACATTGGCCTGAGTCTGTTTGACCACGCGCCCCGGATCGCGGTCACTCCGTTTGGTGAGCATCACGCGGAGATTCAGCCGGAGCAGTTGGTCGGCGTCAACGGAGTGATCGTGCTCACGCCGCGCGTGACCGCTCACAGTCTGTCGGCCGCCGCGGATCTGCTCGCCATCGGCCGGTTCGGTGTCGGCTATGACAGCGTGGATGTCGCCGCCTGTACGGCGACCGACGTGGTGCTGTTCATCACGGCCGGTGCCGTCGATCGCCCCGTGGCCGAGGCAACGGTCGGCTGGATGCTCGCGCTGACGCATCATCTGCGGACGAAGGACCGGCTGGTGCGCGAGGCCCGTTGGGACGAACGGAGCCAATACATGGGCTGCGAACTGCGGGAACGAACGCTGGGAGTGATCGGCTTCGGCGGCATCGGGCGGTCGCTCGTGAAGCTGCTCACCGGCTTCGGCATGAACCCGCCGCTCGTGTTCGACCCGTTCACGCCCGCCGAGATTGTCGAGCAGCACGGCGCGAAGCGGGTGACACTCGACGAACTGTTGTCGCAAGCGGACTTCGTGTCGCTGCATTGTCCGCTCAACGACCAGACGCACCACCTGATCGGCGCGCGCGAACTCGCCTTGATGAAGCCAAACGCCTACCTGATTAACACCGCGCGTGGCGGGATCATCGACGAAGACGCGCTGTTCGACGCGCTCTCGGCCCGTCGCATTGCGGGCGCGGCGCTGGACTGCTTCGTCGACGAACCACTGACGAAACCGTCGCGCTTTGCCGAGTTCGACAATGTGTTACTCGCCCCGCATTGCATCGCCTGGACCGACGAACTCTTTCGCGACATCGGCCGCGCGGCCTGCCAGGGGATGATCGACCTGACGGAAGGCCGCCAGCCGCGCGGAGTCGTCAACCCCACCGTCTTCGACCGCCCCGGCTTCCAAGCCAAATGGGGACGTTTCCGCAGTGACAACGGATGATCCGCATCGTCACTTGTCACTGATTCTGGTTGGGGGACAAAGTCGATCGACCAGCCACCCGCCGGTCAGTGCAATCGCGGCTCCGGCCAACGTGCCTTCCATCTTCGACAGGGTGAACGCAATCATTCGATCGCGCACTGTCGCATCCCCGTCAAATTCAACTTGGAAGCTTGCCGCAAAGAGCAGTCCGACCACAGCCCCAATCGCCCCCGCCACAAACAGAGCGCGAGACTTTGTCAGCCACGCCGCAAATGCAACGGGGGCGAGGGTGATGGCCACTGCAAGGATGTCACTCGTTCCGTCCATGTGGCAATCATAGCAATGGGACACAGCCGAAATCCTGATCTTGACTGAAGCGGTCGATGCAGGAACTCCACAAGTCGGGCCTGTATACTCCGCCATCCCTGTTCTCCCGTGGTATTTGGACCGCGACGGGGAAGCAAAGCAACCAGCGAAGATATCCCCCTTAGACTTCAAGGAGCCTGACATGCCGAACCGCTCGTGTCGCCATTCGCCTTCATTCCGTGGCTGTCTGTCTGTCATCGGCCTGCTCTGTTTGTCGGGTTGGCTGCAGGCTGACGATCTGATCGTTCCGCCCGACGCGAAGCTTGAGAAGCTGTTCGAATCGCACGTGCTCACCGAGGGGGTCAGCGTCGCGCCGGATGGGATGGTGTACTTCAGCGAGATCACGTTTTCGCACAAGGCGCGCGACGAACAGGGGGTGATCGAAGCCGGGCACATCTGGAAGTTCGATCCCGCCACGAGCAAGACGACGATCTTTCGATCACCCAGCGGGATGTCGAACGGGATCAAGTTCGACGCGGCCGGCAACATGCTGGTCGCCGAGGGGGCCGATTACGGCGGACGGCGTGTGACTCGCACGGACATGAAGACCGGCAAGAGCTACATCATCGCCGGCCTGTTCGAGGGCCGGCCATTCAACGCCCCGAACGACATCACGCTCGACGAGAAGGGCCGGATCTACTTCAGCGACCCGCGCTATCTGGGGTACGAGGCGCTCGAGCAGCCGGTCATGGGGGTGTACCGCATCGACACCGACGGATCGATCCACCGGATCATCACCGACGCCGGCAAGCCGAACGGCGTGGCGGTCTCACCCGACCAGAAAACGCTGTACGTGGTCAGCAATGACAACGGTGCGACGGGCTTCGAGCGGTTGAACACGGGAGCGGCCACTCAGGCGGACAAGGTCGACGCCCCGTTGCGGAAGGGACACATGGCGCTGATGGCCTACGACCTGGCAGCCGACGGTTCGGCGAAGTTCCGCAAGACGCTGGTCGACTACGCCCCGTTCGACGGTCCGGACGGACTGGTTGTCGACAAGCAGGGAAACCTCTACGTGGCCGTTCGTGCGGAGAACCGACCGGGGATCTGCGTGTACTCGCCCGACGGAAAGGAACTGGCGTACATCGAGACCGAAGTTCCGACCAACGTCGGCTTCGGCCGTGGGGCCAACGCCAAGACGCTGTACATCACCGCGGGATCAAGCCTGTTCCGGATCAAGCTGAACCGCGAGGGATACCAACTGCCGCCTCGGTGAGATCTTGCCGGCCTGGTGGGGTCAACGGTTCGTCAGACTGAATGACGAGACAATTGTGCAGCTTGCGAGGCGGTCACCTTTGGAGTGCGGCGGCTCGACGCCGCTTTGGCATTTTTGCTTTTTTCATTCCGCAGGTCAGAGGGTCGTCCCTGAACGGACTCGAAGCCAAAGGGCTGCGCCCAAAATCGCAAAGCGGCGTCTAGCCGCCGCACTCCAAAGTGGTGCCGTTCGCAGCGCGCGGGAAATCCTTCGGATGCGGTTGTCAGATCTTCCCCGTCGGCTGATAGTATGGCCGGCGCGGGCGTGACCGGACGTGGTCGCGTCCGCCGCGGAAACTTTCTCGAAGGCGGTCGTTGTGAAGCGGGCATCGTTACTCGTTGTTCAGGGCGTCGAACAGGGGGCCCGCTTCGAGTTGGGTGCTCAACCCCTGTTCATGGGGCGCGGGGTTCACAACGAGATCCGGCTGCACGACACCGAAGTCTCCCGCGTGCATGCCTCCATCCAAACCGACAACGACTCGTTCCTGCTGGCCGATCGAAACAGCTCCAACGGCACGTTCGTCAACGGCAAGCCGGTCACGTCGCACGTGCTGGCCGACGGTGACCAGATTCAAGTCGGCCGGACGCTGTTGCTGTTCAGCGATGCGGAGCACGAAGACCGGTCGCACGTTGTCGCCGAACGGGTTCAACTGTTGCAACAGCACGATCCCGCCGACCGTTCGAGCATCATCAGTCGTGCCAGCCGGGAAGCCCCGCTGCCGCCGGTGGCGTCGACAGCCGACGACGACAGCCATTCCCCGTCGAATCTGGTCGTCCTGTACCGCATCACCGAAGAAGTGGCGCGGCCGACGGTTTCGATGGATCACCTGCTGCAACGGATTCTGGATCTAACGATTGAAGCGATCGGCGCCGATCGGGGATGCGTGCTGCTCACCGATCCCCTGACCGGTGAAATCCGGCCACAGGCGATCAGCCAGCACCGCGGCATCGACCAGGGATCGCGGATGCCGGTGTCGCGGACGATTGTCGATTACGTCTTCAAGAACAATCAGGGAGTCCGCACGGCCGACGCGCAGCACGACAGCCGCTTCGACCCCGGACGCAGCATCCTTCAGGCGGGCATCCGCGAGGCGATGTGCGTTCCCATGCAGGGACGGCACGAGCTGATGGGGGTGATCTATGTCGACATCACCACCCCCGCCGACCGGCTGTTGTCCGAGGGCAAACCGGCGGGGTTTCGCGAAGATCAGTTGCGGATGCTGGTCGCCATCGGCCGACAGGCGGCCCTGGCCGTCGAGAACTACCGGTATCAGCAGGCGATCCTCAAAGCCGAACGGTTGGCCGCGATGGGCCAGACGATCGCGACGCTCAGCCACCACATCAAGAACATCCTGCAGGGGATTCGCGGCGGCAGTTACCTGATCGACCTGGGGCTCAACGACCACAACGAGGATCTGGTGCGCAAGGGCTGGCACGTCGTCGAGAAGAACCAGAACAAGATCTACAACCTGGTCATGGACATGCTCACCTTCAGCAAGGAACGCCAGCCGGTTCACGAGCGTGCCGACTTAAACGACACCGTCGCCGACGTGATGGAGCTGATGCAGTCACGCGCCGCCGAATGCGCCGTCGACCTGCAATACCGCCCGCATCCCGCGCTGCCGGCCAGCACGTTCGAAGCCGAGGGGATTCACCGGGCCATCCTGAACATCGTGACGAACGCCATCGATGCCGTGGAGGGTTCCGACACACCCGTGGTCCTGGTGGAAACGGGACACCATCCCGAATCGGACATGCTGTGGGTGGCCGTTTCCGACAACGGACCCGGCATTCCCCAAGACCAGATGACGAAGATCTTCCAGGTGTTCGAGTCCACGAAGGGGGCGCGCGGCACCGGGTTGGGACTCGCCGTAAGCCAGAAGATCATCCGTGAGCACGGCGGCGAAATCTCCGTCGAGAGCCAACCGGGCGCCGGTTCGCGATTCACCCTCGCCTGGCCGCGACTGGACGAAGACCACCACTTGTCGGGCCAAACGCAGACGTGATGGCGGGTCGCTCCATGCTGCATGCGGGCATGCATGCGATGCTTTCGTTTAACCGCGTGGGCATCGCCCCGCGTGTCTTGAGCGTGAATCGCCGCTCACGCGCGGGGCGATGCCCACGCGGTTAAACGACTCACCGGCCGCGCGAGGTATGAATCAACAATCAGCGGCTGTCCAGCACGGCGATGATCTTCTGCAGGTTGTTCTCGACGACCACCGGACTGTTGGCGAAGGTCGCCCGTTGGACACCGCGCGTGCCGAGCTTGGCGTCGAAGAGCACCGGGTCGCCCGAGTGGTACGCCACCGTCACGTCGGGATCTTTTAGTTGGTGACCGGTCAGGATGCAGACCACCCGGTCGCTGGGGGCGATCGTTCCGTCCGCGCGCAGCAGCCGGGCACCGGCCACGCTGGCGGCGCTGGCGGGTTCGCAACCAAAGCCACCCGCACCGACCTGGGCTTTGGCGTCGAGAATCTCCTGATCCGTCACCTGCCGCACGACGCCGTCGCAGGTTTCCAGGGCGCGCAGGCACTTCTTCAGATTGACCGGGCGGTTGATCTCGATCGCGCTGGCCAGTGTCGAGGCTTTGCGGTTTTCGGCGGTCATGTCGGCGAAGAAGGTGTCGATGGTCCCGTCGTCGGACATGCCGCCATCCCAGCGGACGCCGCGTTCTTCGTACAGTTGATAGAGCGTGTTGGCGCCGGCCGCATTGATGACAGCCAATCGCGGGATGCGATCGATCAGGCCCAACGCCTTCAGTTCGGCGAACGCCTTGCCGAACGCCGAGGAATTGCCGAGGTTTCCACCGGGGACGACGATCCAGTCGGGAACCTGCCAGTTGAGGCCCTCCAGCACGCGGTACATGATCGTCTTCTGACCCTCCAGCCGAAACGGGTTGACGCTGTTGCAGAGGTAGATCCCGCGTTCACCGACGACTTCGCGCACGCGATCCAGCGCGTCGTCAAAGTCTCCCAGCACTTGCAGTGTCCTGGCGTCGTAGTCCAGCGCCTGCGAGAGTTTGCCGTACGCGATCTTGCCGCTGCCGACGAACACGACCACCTTGAAGACCTGCGTGGTGCTGGCATAAATCGCGAGCGACGCACTGGTGTTGCCGGTCGACGCGCAGGCCGCCATCTTCGCACCGACCATCCGCGCGTGCGTCGACGCGGCCGTCATGCCGTTGTCCTTGAAACTGCCCGACGGGTTCAGGCCCTCGTATTGCAGATACAGACTGCCGGGGTTCATGCCGACATACTTGCCGACCGCGGAGCTCTGCTGCAGGATCGTCTGACCTTCACCGATGGTGACGATGTCTTCATCGCGGGCGAATCGCAGCAGATCGCGGAACCGCCACACGCCGCTCAGATCCAGCGGGTTGCGGCGGTTCCCCCAGCGGGCTTCGAAGTCCCGCAGCGAAGACGGAACGGGAAGCTGGTCCCATTCGTATTCGATGTCCAGCAGGCTGCCGCAATCCGGGCAGGACGTGAGCACGTCGCCCACGTCATAGGTGGCGCGGCAGAGCGGGGCGATACAGCGTTGGAAGGCGTGCATGGGAGTGAGGGGATGGTGTTTAGTGGGTCGTGGATGGGCGTTGGTGGACAGAAATCAGTTGGCGACGGGTCAACCTCGGCGCATCAATTACCGTCGTAGCATGGACGCCTCGTCCGTGCGGCCCAATTCGAAAAATGGTCACGTCTTGC
>JAYTIB010000212.1:0-5785 GCA_043732205.1 Schlesneria sp.
AGGATGAGTGCGTGTCGATCGACGACTCCGTCAGCGTGCAGGCGAATCCCGCAACTCGCCGCGGTTCCAATCAAGTGGCGTCCCGGCACCAGCGCGATCGACGACAGGCCGCAGTGGCCCGGCGGTTCGAGCACCAGCGGCGCGTTGAAATTCAGCGGGATCGGGCGGCGTGTGGAGATCATGGTGGTGGTGGTCATCCGGCCGGAGACTTCCTGCGGGAATCGCCCTGTCGCTTCGACACTCATCACTGCTGCTGCGTCAGGTCGATCTTTGGAGCGCAACACGCCCCACTCCCGCCAAATACCGCGCGGAATCGGTATGGTCAGAATCGGCCGGCAGACCGTGACAACATTTGCCAACAATGGTCGATCGGAATCCGGAACTGCCCAAGGTGGCAGAAGTCTTCGGATGTGACGGTCATTCCGATTGGATCGCGGGTGCCGATCAACACGGTTGCACAAGGTTGCCACAACCGGCGATCGGGCTGGGAAGGCAGCCGGCAGGCAATGATCTACCCGTAGGACGGATTTCCAATCCGTCCGGAGTTGACGGACGGATTGGAAATCCGTCCTACGGCAGCGGGTCACAACCAGAGTTTGAAGCGCTCGCGAAGGCTTTCAGGCAGACGGCGCATCACCGCCTTCTCGATCTGATGCGTTGGATACCGCGTGCTGAAGTGCATCGCGATGATCTTCTCGTTCCGAAACTTGTCGGCCCGTTCCAGAAAATCATCCAAGTGCAGATGCCCGTACTTGTGGATCTTTTCCCGCCGGTGGTCCGATCGAAAGAACGTCAGTTCGATGATCAGGATTTTGGCGTCGAAGACCGGCGGATAGTTGTCCAAGCCGGCTGGCGACGTGTCTCCCGTGTAGCACACCAGCGGTGTGCGCAGTTCACGCGTCACCTCGGTCCCGGCCAGTCGCAACTCTCGGATCTGATCACCGGTCAGGCTTTGATATTCCGGCTTCAGCTTGCGTCGCCGCTGCCAGACCAGGTAGCCCACCGAGGGAACCGTGTGCGTCGTGGCAAAGACCGTGACGACATGCTCGCGCGACAGCTCGATTTCCTGTCCATGCTTGACGCCGATCAGGTTGCAGACCATCCGGCCGCGGTCGAGCTTCTGCCACGCCTTCAACATTCGCTCAGTCGGTTCGACCACTTCCTCGGGAAGATAGATCGTGGGCGGTTCCATCTTCATCATGCGCCGCCGCGCCACGTACACCGGCAGCGCTGCCATGTGGTCCAGATGCGAGTGCGTGACGAAAATCGTCGGGATTCCGATGAAGTCCCACGGGCTGCCGCCGAGATCAAACCCAAGCTTCAACTCGGGGATCCGCCAGTAGCTCTGCACGGCTGCCCGCGAGTAGCCTTCGATCGTCAAGCCGCCATGCTGATACGAAAGGACGGGAAGGTTTTCGAGCATGGGGATCCGCGACCGCGAGGGAGTCTTCAACAACGTCGCCCGACCATCACGGGCGGGTGCTTCAGAACGGGCCGCGTCACGGTGACGGGCTAGACGCGAACGAGCTTGCCCGAGGCAATGCTCTTGGCTTCGGCATGACACATCTTCAACGCATCGCGTGCCAAGTCAGCCGACAACAGGTTGGGAACCTGCCCGGACTTCACGGCATCGACCGCCGTCTGCAATTCCGCCGTGAACGCCGCACACCATTCGCCTCCCCCCTTGAGTTTCGGCTGCTTGGCCTTGCCGTTCTCAACCACGGTCAGGGGCCGGTCCGCACACCACGCTCCCGCCAGGGTTCCGGCGCTGTACATCAGCGTGGCCTTTTCCAGGAAGATTTCGAATCCGTGCGCGAACGCCAACCCGTCCGCGGCAATCCCGCCGCTGACGGCACTCACCGCGATCGAGGCATCGTCGTAGACATACTGAGTATGCACATGGTTCACAAAGCCCTCTTCCAGAATCCCGCGCGAGAAGACCTGCTGGGGAACGCCGCACGCCAGGCTGATGAAATGATTGTCGTGAATGTGCAGGTCAATTCCCCATCCCCCCAGCTTTCGGAAGTCCGACATGTCGCCCGACCACTTGGGGGACGAAATGACGCGCCGAAAATGGGCGGCCCGCAGCTTGCCGTACTTCTGCGACGCGATCGCCTCCGCCGCGAACTTGAACTCCGGAAAGAACGGCAACACCTGGGCGACCATCAGCAGCCGTCCCGTCTTCTTCGCCGCGGCGACCATCCGGTCGGCGGATTTGGGATCGAGGGCGATTGGCTTTTCGACCAGCACATGCTTGCCGGCTTGCAGCGCGTCGATCGCGACCTGTTCGTGCCGATCGTTTGGCATGCAGATATCGATCAGATCAATCTCCGGATCCTTGATCATCTCGCGGTAGTTGTCGTAGGAGCTGATTTCGGTCAAATCGAGCTGGGCTCCGCGGGGACCGAAGTTGCCTTGGATCGACCGCCAGTCGCCGATCAACTTCTCGGGACTGCGGGTGCAGATGGCGGTGACGGCCGCTCCCTTCAGTTTTGATCCGGTGATGTGACCCGCTTCGGTGAATTTGGTGGCTCCTGAAAAATGGGTCCACCCCATGAACCCGATTCCGACAATTCCGATTCTCACCATCGTCCAGACTCCTGCCGACAAACCCGTCCAACGCCTCCACATTCAATGGAAGCAAGCCGGGGCGTAGCATCAGGAGGGATGTCAGAAAAGTCAAGTTGCGGAGAGAGGTTACGCTGCCTCCCTTTTGGACGCCAGCCCCCGCCTGTTTTTCGGGCAGGATACCGTCGCCTGTTTATTGGGCACCCGAGACGCCCAGCCGAATCACGCCTTCCCGCGACTGCTTTTTGATATCGCAACTGACGGCCTTCAAATTGGTTACGATCGACGGCCGCTTCGCGGAAATACGCCGGTGTCCTGGGCGACGGATGACGATCGGCCTACTTGGAGCGATCGGAACGAAATTGCAAGAGGCAGCGATTTGCACTGGATTTCCGGACAGGCAACCTGTTATCTTTATGACAACGTCGTCTGGTTGATGACACTGTTCGAGTGGTGTTCGTTTGGTGATGTCGGGCTGGTTGGCTCAGCCCGGTGAATCATCCACGAATGCCAGCGAGGGCTGATCAGGACGGCTGCGTGCAGGAAAACAGGGAAGCTAATTGAACCATGAAAGGAGAACCGCATGCTGGTACTTTCTCGAAAGCCCGGTGAGAAGATTCTGATCGGCGACGACGTGACGGTGACGATTGTTCGAATCGGACCGAACACGGTGCGAATCGGTATCGAGGCTCCGCGCACCATGAACATCGTTCGCGAAGAACTCTGCGAACACGCGGGTCACAGCGAACGGTCGATCGAGATTCACTCCGACGATGACATGATCTGAATTCTGAATTCACTCGACTGCCCAACGGCGGCGTTCCTTTTGGGGAACGCCGCCGTTTTTGTTTTCCATTGGGCATCAAGCCGTCCACACCAAGGATCTTCTTTTGCCCTTTCGTCCCCCGCTGTTGAGACGGCGTTTGTCGATGAGCTAGAATCGCCGCCACTTCCGCCATGCTCTGCGGCTCGCCTTGTGGCGGAACGAGACGCGATTCAATCCCCTGGGGACCACCATGCTCAATCTGACCGGACGCGGAACGGCGCATACCTGTGACGGCCTCACGCGACGCGACTTTCTTCAGGCGGGATCGCTCGGTGCCGTTGGCCTGAGCTTGGCGGACCTGGCGGCGATGGAAGCCCGCGCGGCTGGCGCCGGAAAGAAGCCCGGCAAGGACGACCGGTCGGTCATCATGATTTTCAATTTGGGGGCTCCCAGCCAGATCGACACTTGGGATCCGAAGCCGGAGGCACCGCTCGAAATCCGCGGACCGTTTCAAGCGATCGCGACCAAGTCGCCCGAGATTCAGATCAGCGAGATCTTCCCCAAGCATGCGGAACTGGCGAATCACATTTCATTCGTTCGCAGTTGCAACCACGGTTCCCCGGCCGTGCATGATGTCGGTTGGCAGATGATGCAAACCGGACGCTTCTTTACCGGCGGCTTGAACACCCCGCACGCCGGCAGTGTGGCCGCCTACCTGATGGGGCGCAAGACGGATCTGCCCCCGTTCGTCGTCCTGCCGGAACTGATGGGGTCGGGCGGTGGCAACTTGCCGAATGGCCAGGCGGGCGGATTCCTCGGCAAGGCGTTCGATCCATTCGCGCTGAATGCCGACCCTTCCAAGCCCGACTTCGTCGTCCCGGACCTGCTGCCTCCCAAACAGATCGGCGAAGCGCGTCTGGACCGTCGGCGCAAATTGCGGGACATCGTCGACCAGACGGTCTCGGGATTCGAACAGACCGAGAACGCGCAGCTCTTGGACAGCAGCTTCCAATCGGCGTTTCGCATCATCACCAGCACGCAGGCGCGCGAGGCGTTCGACCTCACCAAGGAACCGCAGGCGGTTCGCGAGCGTTACGGCATGAACCGGTTCGGGCAGTGTTGTCTGCTCGCGCGACGACTGGTCGAAGCCGGCGTGCGGTTCGTCACGGTCAACACGTTCCTGACGGTCTTCAATGAAGTGACGTGGGACATCCACGGCACGGCCCCGTTCACATCCATCGAAGGGATGAAGAACATCGTGGCCCCGATGTACGACCAAGCGTACAGCGCCCTGATCGAAGATCTGGTGCAACGGGGACTGCTCGGAAACACGCTGGTCTGCAACCTGTCCGAGTTCGGTCGGACTCCGCGGGTCAACCCGGCGGGGGGACGCGATCACTGGCCGCAATGCTGGACGGTGTACTTCGCCGGCGGCGGCGTGAAGGGGGGCCGAGTGGTCGGTCGCAGCGATCCGATCGGCGGCTATCCCGCCGAACGCCCGGTCACACCGCCGGAAGTGGTCGCGACGATCTACCACAGCCTAGGCTTCAACGTCGACGACCATCTTCCCGGCCCCGCGGGACGGCCATTTCCGCTGACCGACTCGGGGATGAAGCCGATCACAGAGCTGTTCTCATAGCAGCTCGATCACAACTGAGACGCGACACTCCGACCACCCTGATGCTGTCACCCTGATTCTGTCATCCGCAATTGCCGAGTCACCAATGAAGCTGCTTCGTCCAACTCTCCCGCTGGGTACGTTCCTCCTTTTCGCGGTTGGCTGGTCCTGCGCCGCAGCAGACACTTTGATCGTGCTGCCGCGCGCGGTGACGCTGACCGGCCCCGAGGCCCGGCAGACTCTCCTCGTTGAAATGGCGGACGCCACGTTGGTGACCGGGCCGGTGAAAGACGGAGTGACATTCGCCACCGACAACGAGCATGTCGCCAAGGTTGTCACCGGTCGCGTGGTCCCGATCGGCAACGGGACCGCGACGATCACGGTTTCGGCGCGAGGACAAACAGCGAAGACGAGTGTGACGGTCGAGAAGTTTGACGCGGCACATTCATGGACCTTTCGCAACCACGTGCAATCAGTGCTGTCGAAGACCGGCTGCAATGGGGGGGCGTGTCATGGGGCGGCGGCCGGGAAGAATGGCTTCAAGTTGTCGCTGCGTGGTTATGACCCGGAAGCGGACTTCTTCGCCATCACCCGGCAATCGCGCGGTCGAAGAATTGTGACCGACGATCCGGGACGCAGCCTGATCCTGACCAAGCCGACGGGGGCGATTCCTCACAAGGGGGGCGTGCGCTTCGCTGAGGATTCGCTCGAATATCGCGTCATCGCCGAGTGGCTCGCGCAGGGTCAGACGGGGCCGGCGCCGGATGATGCCAGGATCTCGCGTTTGGAGATCCTTCCCGAAGCCGCGCGGCTGCTGGCGGGTGTCGAGCAGC
>JAYTIB010000213.1:0-5782 GCA_043732205.1 Schlesneria sp.
GCGGGGGCTTTGGCCGCCGGTGCCGCCTTCGGTCGCGGGCCATCGACCACCGTCAGGTAATCCGGGTTGATGTCGTACCAGCCGATGTCGACCGGGCCATCGAACTCGACCAGCGCACGGCAACTCATGTTGACCGTTTTGACCCTGCCCGTCCAATTGGCAAAGCGGCGCAACTCGGGGATGGACGCGTCCACCACCACGTACTTGTCGGTCAGTTTTTCTTTAAGCTGTTCCGCTCGATCAATCGACATCGGACCGCAACTCCGCGAGATGGCCAAAACACACGGGTGCGGGGCCTCCCCGCCCCGCACAGACGGCGTGATTCTGTGGTAACAGCACGGTGAAATCAAGCGGGTGCAACCGCTCGCCAATCGGGGGCGTCACCGTGGGTGCGCGTCACGATTCTGGGTGGAAACTGAAAGGAAGTTCATCCAGGTCTGTCAAAGTCGCGGTGGCTCTTGGGTCAGCAGCAGGAATCGGCATACAAGCACGATGCGCAAGTGAGTGAGTGAGTGAGTGAGTGAGTGAGTGAGTGAGTGAGTGAGTGAGTTGTCAGACACACTCGCTTGCGCATCGTGCTTGTATGGGGACAAACATTCACCTGCCACTCGCCTTGCTCCTTCAGAGTCGAAAACGACCCGTTCGTTCGACTTCACTCAGAATTGAGATGCACACCCCGTCACCGTTGGTAGATCGGCAGGTACTCGTATTCGACGGACAGCGCCAAGACCGCCATCGCAGTGCTGTAGATGCGGCCCCAGGGGGTTTCACTCGGGTTGCCAGCCTGCCAACTGCCGTCGGGGGATTGGTTGTTCAGCAGTTCCTGAAACAGCAATGGCCGGGCGTTCTTCCAATCGTCTCCGCCACGCTTGTACATGCCGATGGTCGTGTAGTAGACGCCGTAGAAATACCACATGTCGCGATAACGCAGGGGTCGCAGTGCCAGGTATTCGGCGGCCCGGTGAACCTCGGCACAGTCCTCCTGACCGCAGACCTGCAGGGCCAGCAGGCCCGTTCCGCTCAAGACGGGCGTGGCCGCATTGCCGGGCTGGTATCCAAACCCGCGGCCGTCGCGCGGTGAACAGCGCTTGACGTAGTCGATGGCCAGATCGATGTTCTCGGCGGGGACGTCGCAGCCGATGTCCTTGGCCGCGCGGAGGGCCAGCAACTGCCAGCCGGTGATGCTCAGATCGCTGTCGTTGCTGGAGGGGGCATAGCGCCATCCGCCGCGCTGGCTGCCGGCTTTGGGGACCATCTGCGACGCCAGGATCAGGCCGATCGCGCGTTCCAACGCCTTGCGAACGGCAGCAGATTGACGTTCGGGAACCATCCCGTTGACTTCGGCCAGCATCAGCGTGCTGATGCCATGATCGTACATCGGCCCGTGTCCCCGGCGGTGGATCAGCAATCCATCGGGTTCCTGATGACTGATGACGAACTGCACGCCCCGGTTGATCTGCTCGCCATACGGACCCTCGTCGGGAGTATGTCCCGTCGCGAGGAAAGACATGACGGCCAGCGACGTCGCGGACGTGGCCTCACCGCTGAACGCGTCGACTTTCCAGCCGCCGGCGGGTTGCTGCTGCTGGGCGATGTACCGCAACGCGCGAACGATCGCCTCATCGACATCGCGCTCCGACGGACCCGGTGGAGCGGCATGCGCGGGGACCGAATTGCAAATTGCGAATTGCAAAATGCAAATTGCAAATTGGAAGAGAAGCGTTGGGTGGGTCGCGCGGACTGACTGGCGCCTGCGATTCATCTCTCGCCCCGATCTTGAATCACCGACTGCCCACTGCCCCACTGCCCCACTGGCAACTGCCTGTCATGCATGGTGCGTGCTGATACCGGCCGTCACTATCACGGCTTGTTTTCTTTGGTGGCCGGTTTCGCGATCTCTTCGAAGTATGACTTGATTTGCTTGGCGTATTCCGGACGGGGTTTCTTGTTGGCCCCTTGGAGGATTTCGGTTCGGAGTTGGCCGGGGAGGCGACCCCAGTTCCGTTGAGCCTGCTTCTTCAGTTCGGTGTCCAGTTGTTTCAGGTCGGCATCAACTTGTGCTCCCCCTCCGCCCACGCCTCCCGCGCCACCCGGCTGACCGGGCTCGCCGGATTCGTCTGGCATCTGGAACTGTGCCTGCTGAGGCCCGCCCGGCTGTCCCGGTTGACCCGTTCCCGGTTGACCTTTTCCCGGTTGACCTTTTCCCGGTTGACCTTTTCCCGGTTGACCTTTTCCCGGTTGACCGAGTCCCGATTGACCGAGTCCCGATTGACCTGGTCCCGATTGACCTGGTCCCGATTGACCTGGTCCCGATTGACCTGGTTTAGCGGCTCCATTCGCTTGACCGTCCGCATTGAGAACTTGTCGCATTGTGGCCGCCGCCTGCCGGAATTGCTCCGCCGAACGCGCGAGACCGGATTCACCCTGTCCCGGTTGACCCTGTTCGGGCTGACCCTGTTCGGGAGCCGCGGACGACTCACCGTTTGAAGATTGTGGAGTTGATGCCGAACTCAATTGGTCCTGCGCCTGTTGCAGTTGTTGCGTGGCCTGCGTGACTGTTGTGGCGAGAGATTCGGGGATGGCTTGGCCGGACTGCGATGGTGCCGGACTCTGTTGGGCCTGCCGTGCCGCTTCCTGGAGTTTCTGAGTGGCGAGCGCCGACTGCTCGGCGGCACCTTGCGGGTCGTCGGACTTCGCGGCTTGCGCCGCCTGTTTCATGGCCTGCCGCGCTTCATTGGCCGCCTGCTGCGCTTTGGAGGCGGCGTCCGCGGCTGGTTGCGAATCCAGCGGCGATGCCCCCAGATTCTTTGCGGCCTGTTGCAATCGTTCCGACAGAGCTGCGGTGGCCTCCGCCAGTTGCTGTTGCCCCTGTTGTTGCGCTCCCTGCTGTGCGGGCTTCGAACCGGACAAGTCCTGCAGTTCGGAAGCGAGATCCTGTTGTCGCTGGGCCAATTCGCCAGCCTGTTCGGACTGTTTCGTGGCGGGTTGTCCGGGCTGGGACAGTTCCTTCGCAGCCTCATCGGCCGACTGGGCCGCCGCCTGTCCCTGTTGAGCGGCCTGTTCGAGGTTGCCAGTTTGAGCCTCGCGCGCTGCCGTGGCCGCCTGCTTCGCGAACTCGGTCGCGGCTTGCGTCGCCTTGGAATCGGGGCCCTCCTGCTGAGCCAAATCCAGAGCCTGGCGTGCCGCTTCGCGAGCGATCTGCTGCTGTGCCTTCACTGCCTCCGCACCGGCCCGGGCTTGAGCGGCGTCTGCCTGTGCTTGCGGTGTCTGTTCCGGAGCCGGGTTGCCTTGGGGCGTTTCACCAGCTCGTGGCTCATTTCCATTCGAACCCGATTCCATCGGGTGCGCCTCAGGTTTGGATGCCGGCTGCCCTTCGTTGCCTTTGTTCGCGACGTCCCCCTTCTGATTCGGGTCGCTCGGCGATGCTTCTCCCGGTTGCTTGTTGGCAGGCTGTGCCTCACCCGGTTTGGGTTCCGTGTCGAGTGTTTCCCTAGGCTGCTTGGGCATGTCATTGGCCGGACGCTCGGCCGAAGCGGGTGCTTCGTTGGCATCCTTCTCGAACGCTTTGGCCAACTGCTCCTGCGGCTTGGCCAACTCGGCCGCCTGTTCCGCGAGTTGGTCCAACCGCTGCAATTGATCGCGGCTGGCGGCGTCGAGCAATTCGGGGTGTTTCTTCAAGAACTCGGCCAACTCATCGGCCAGCTTCTGACCTTCCGCTTCCAGTTTTTGACGTTGCTGTTCCAGCGCGGCCGGATCGTTGTTGGGGGCGGCGGCGTTGTCGGCCACTTGTGGTTGTTGACCGGGGTTTGCATTCGGCAGATCAGACTGTTTGGGTTGATCGTTCGACGCGACGGGTTCGCCCGGTTTGTCGTTGCCAGCCGCCGGTGTCGGAGGTGCCTTGTCGGAAGCGGGGCGATTCTCCGCAGCCTCGCGCGACTGCTGGTCCAACTTTTCCAGTTTCTCGGCGAGTCGGTCCGTGTTTCGCGCGAGTTGTTCCAGTTCGGCGAGATCCCGTTCGAGGCGATTCAACTCGGACAATTGTTGGTCGAGTGACTGAAGTTGCTTGTCGACCGAGGCGAGCCGGTCGATGGCTTCGCTGATCGGTTGCAACTGGTCGCGCGGTTCGCCCTGCTTGGCCTGGTCCAGGCGCTGCTGGGCTTCGGCCAGTTCCCGATCGGCCAGTTGCTGAGCCCGCTCGGCGAGTTTTTCAGTCAGTTTTCGTTGGGCCAATTCTGCGGCCAGCTTCTGCAATCGTTCCGCCAACTCCGCCTGCTTTTGTTCGAGCTTGGCGAGTTCCTCGGCCTTGTCGCTGTTCTGCTGCTTGAGCGCCTCGTCCTCGGTCTGCCGGTGCAACTGTTCCAGCGCCTGTTTGGTTTCGGCCAAGTCTTCACGCAAGTCGGCGATCTGTTCCTTGGCATCCTGTTCCCGCTGGACCAGTTCCTTGTCGGGTGGCGTGGATGCTTTGGTTTCGATCATCAGGGTGCGTGCCTTCGTCCACGTTTCCTGCGGACCGGGGATCGGACGATTGTCGACGGCATGCATCCGGTAGGTGATGGCTTGACCCGGCTTCAATTCGAAGTCCGCAACATCGACGGGGAACTCGTGTGTGATCGACCGCTCGCGCAGCGCTTCGGCCGGAACGATGTCGACCCGCTTCTTGCCGGTGGATGATTCGAGATGGAGCTCCACCGCCGTCAGTCCGTAGTCATCCTTCACCTGGGCTGAGACGAGATACCGGTCATCGGGACGGACCGCGACCGGTTCGTCGGTGCCACCCAGCGAAATCGCGGGTGCCAGGTCGGGATCGACAACGAGTGACCGCGGGGGATCCTCGTTGGTCAAGCCGGCCCCGTTCTTCAGATGGATCGCAAACGAACCGGAACTGAGGGCCAGCGCCTCGACTGTGGCAGACCGTTTGTTGGCGGCCAGCTTGAGGGGAACTGTTCGTTCGGTGGTCGGCTTGTCGGTGGACGCGTTGTCACCCGGAGCGGTCTCGGCGGGGATGGGCCAGACGAGTTCCGCCGAAGCGACCGGCTCGCTGAATTCGAGCCTCATCACGATCCGGCTGCGCTCGGCGGCGCGGACTTCACCCTGCGCACCATCCAGCGCCCGTGCTGGCAATCCAGTGTACGCCGGAGGATCGACATCCAGTTGCAACCGGGTGATCGCGGGTGGCTCGGCGACATCGACCCGGTGCGATTCCGACGTGGCCCCCGTCGTGTCCGCGTGAAACCGCAGACTCTTGGCGACATGCGGCAATGTGGTCGCAAATCGCTGTGACTCCGCATCCCATTCCAAGCGGCGCGAGTCCTTGGCTCCGACCGCATCGGTCCAATGCAGCCAGACCACGGTTTGTTGGTTGTCGGCCGGCGCGGACTGATGCCGACGATGCTGACGGAGTTCGATTTGAATCGGGACGTCGCTCCCTTTGGCGACCACGCGATCACCGTCGACAACGATCAACTCGACGGCTCCCCAATGGAAGTTGCCCCAGGGGGCGAAGAGTCGCGCCCAGAGCAGCCCATAGTCGGCCGGACTGAAGGCGAACGGAGCCAGCAGCAACACGCAGGCGGTGAAGGCCAGCACGGCCGTGCCGGGCGAACGAATCGGGGGAGCGGCGTCCGACAGATCGAGCCGCTCGACCGCCTTGGCCGTTTGACGCGCCAGCAGGTCGCGCATCAGCGGCGAGGCACCGGGGGCGTCATGTTCACGCAGTTCAACGAGTGATGTCAGTCGCTCTTTCAACTCGGGGTGCTGTCGTTCGACCAAGGCGGCCAGTTCG
>JAYTIB010000214.1:0-5780 GCA_043732205.1 Schlesneria sp.
GAACGCGGCGGCAAGGTCATCGAGGAGTTGGCGGCAGTGCCGGAGGGGAAACCAAAATCCCAAGAACCAAGAACCAAATCACAACAGTGAAATCTCAAAGAACCAAGAACCAAGAACCAAGAACCAAATCGCAAACAAGATTCAATGACCAAATCTCAAAGCACAAATCGAGACCCGATTGAGAAGCCGGCGGTCCCGTATTCTTTGGGATTTGGTTCTTGGTTCTTGGGATTTCTTTCCTTGGGATTTGGTTCTTGGTTCTTGGGATTTCTTCCGGTTTACGCCGCCGACACAACACCGACTTCCGAAGTCCGCGACGTGATCCTGATGCTCGACAACGGGCCGCTGCATCTGCGGGTGCATGTGGCCGTGGGCGGGATGTCTCCGCTGGACGCTCGGCGGGCGAGTTTGGATCGGCTGGTGAAAACACTCGATACGGATGGCGACGGCAAGCTGTCGCAGAAGGAGGCCGAGCGGTCGCCGCTGTTTCGTGAGAAGCAGCGGCCGAAGGCGAATGCGTTCCTCAAGGAGATCGGTGCCACGCCGACGTTTTCTCGCCGCGACATGGAGCAGCGGTTCGAACGATTCGGCGGTGAGACGGTCGTCTATCGGCAGAACGCCAGCACATCGGAAAGTGACACGACCGTCTTCAAGTTGCTCGATGCGAACAAGGACGGAGTCGTGGACGCGACCGAGATGCAGGACTCGGTCAATCTGCTGCTCGCGAAGGATTCGGACGACGACGAGTGCGTGACGCTCGATGAACTCACTCCGCTTCCGACAACTCCGGTGGCCCCCGTGGCCGCGCCGATGGAACAGCCGCGCAAGCCGACCGCGATGGTCGCCGAACTCCTCCGCGACACAAACCAGACGCTGCTGCCGCAACAGCTCCTGGTGAAGTACGACAAGGACCGCAATCGCAAACTGTCTCCCGAGGAGTTGGGTTGGCCGGGTGAGCGACTGAAGACCTGTGATACCGACGGCGACGGGCAGCTCAATCTGAAGGAACTCGGCGGCCTGCAGAAGTCGCCGGTCGATATCGAGATGGCGATCGACATCATTCGGAAGGCGGGCCGGCCGATGCTGCGGACTTTGGCGTCGTCGGGCAATCGGACCGATGGCGACCGCTATCCGGACCTCGCCACGATCAGTCTGCCGACCGCCGTTGTCACGTTCTCGTCGCGCGAAGTCGATCCGTTCGAGGCGTCGATGACGATCGCTCTGCGGACCTTCAATGAACTCGATGTCGACAACAACGGCTACCTCGACAAGGACGAAACGATGCTGCGCGAGCGATTCGGCCGCGGCCTGTTCGACCAGATCGACGCCGACGGCGACGGCAAGATTTTCGGCGAGGAGATGAAGGAGTTCATCCGCGCCCGGGGCGAGCCGGTCGCGACGACGTGCCAGATCACCGTATTTGACGATGGAGCCGGATTCTTCCCGGCGCTCGACTCGAACAGCGACCGCCGGATCTCGATGCGCGAGATGCGGTACGCCGACCAGACGCTCAGCAAGATGAAACGCGACGACAAACCGGGCCTCGCCGAAACCGAACCGGCCCGCCGCTACCGCATCGAGTTCGTGCGCGGCGTCTTCAATCCCTTCGGCAATCCCGAACGCCGCGTCAATCCCCTGATGCCTCAACCGGTGGTCGAGACCATCAAGCCGCGCCCCGTCGGCCCGATCTGGTTTCAACGCTGGGACCGCAACAACGACGGCGACATCACCTGGCGCGAGTTCCTCGGCCCGCGCGACGTGTTTGAACAACTCGACGCCGACCGCGACGACCTGATCGATCCGAAAGAGGCCGAAGCCGCCGTGCCGAAGACACGGGACATTCAAGACCAGACAACCAGGCGGGAGACGCCGTGATGACCAAGGCAACAAGGGACGTCAGGGACCGAACGGACCAAAGGGCGTTCGATGAAGCCGACTTTGCGTGACGTCCTTTTGGTCCCTTCCGTCCCTTTCGATAAATCAACACCTCAGTGGAGCACCCTGTGTCAAACACACCAACCAACGACGATGCCGCGGCTGTCGCACGGCTGCGCGAAGCTCGCACCAAGATCAAACATGAGTTGGCCAAGATCGTGATCGGGCAGGACGAGATCATCGACTCGCTGCTGATCGGGTTGCTGTGCCGGGGCCACATCCTGCTGCAAGGCGTGCCGGGTTTGGGCAAGACGTTGATGGCGCGGACGTTGGCGAAGACGCTCGAAATGGAGTTTCGCCGCATCCAGTTCACGCCCGACCTGATGCCCGCTGACATCACCGGGACCGACGTGATGGAGGAGGATCACGCGACCGGCAAGCACACGGTGGAGTTCCTGCCGGGGCCGGTCTTCACGAATTTCCTGTTGGCCGATGAAATCAACCGCACGCCGCCGAAGACGCAGGCCGCGCTGCTGCAAGCGATGCAGGAAGGCGAGATCTCCGTCGGTCGCGAAACGTACAAGCTCAAGCCGCCGTTCTTCGTCGTCGCAACTCAGAACCCGATCGAAATGGAGGGAACGTACCCGTTGCCGGAAGCTCAGCTCGACCGCTTCATGTTCAACTTGAAGGTCAAGTACCCGACCGTGGATGAAGAGGTGCTGATCATCAAGGGGACGACCAGCACGGTCACGGCCCATGCCGACGCGGTCCTGCACGCCGAGGAAGTTCTGCGGCTGCAAGACTTGGTTCGCGGAGTGCCGGTGGCCGACAGCGTGGTTCGCTACGCCGCGCGGCTCGTCGCGGCGACCCGTCCCTCGTTGGCCGGCAAGGACACCGGCGCGAAGTCGCTCGACCCGATCCACAAATACATTTCCTACGGAGCCAGTCCCCGCGCGTCGCAGTTTCTGATCCTCGGCTCGAAGGCGCGAGCGATCCTAGCCGGCAGATACCATGTCGATTTCGACGACATCAAAGCAGTCGCTCATCCGGTACTGCGGCATCGGCTGGTGCTCAACTTCCACGCGCGCGCCGACAACGTGGACGCCGATGTGCTGGTCAATCGCCTTTTGGAAGCAGTCCCGACCGACGAAAAGAAGTGATCGTCCGGAAACTCGATGAGAAATCGACATGCCTTCCGTCATGCAACAACTCGTAGACCCTGCGTTCTTCGGCCGTCTCGACAACCTCGAGCTGCGGGCGCGCGGCATCGTCGAGGGGTTTCTGCACGGACTGCATCGCAGTCCGTTCGTCGGATTCAGCGTCGAGTTCGCGTCGCATCGCGAGTACGCGCAGGGGGACGATTTGCGGCATGTGAATTGGAAGTTGTATGCCCGCACGAAGCGGCTGTACGTGAAGGAGTTCGACGCCGAGACCAACATGAATCTGCATCTGCTGGTGGACATCAGCGGGTCGATGGAGTGCGCGAACACGGGACGCAGCAAGCTGTCGTATGCAACGACGCTGGCGGCCGCGTTGGCTCATCTGGCGCTCAGGCAGCACGACGCGGTCGGCATCACGCTGTTCGCGGACGAGGTCGTGGCGCATCTGGAACCGCGTGCGAAGGCCCATCAGTTGGACGAGATCCTGCGGGTGATCGCGACGACAAAGTCTCGGCCGAAGTCGGATGCCTCGCGGGCGCTGCATCAGGCGGCCGAGCTGTGTCAGCATCGCGGCATGGTGGTCGTCCTCAGCGACTTCTTCGACGACTTGCCGGCGCTCACGCGCGGACTCGATCAGCTTCGATACCGGCAGCACGAGGTGCTCGCGTTTCAAGTCTGGGATCCGTGGGAGCGGCATCTGCCGCTCGAGGGCAACATCTGTTTCAGCGATCTGGAAACGCGCGAGGAGATCACGACGCACGCCGAAGGGATTCGCGAAAAGTACCTCGCCGCGATTGACGAGTGGCGCGCCGAGTTGGCTCGCGAATGCCTGAACCGGGGGATCGACCGAGTCGAAATGACGACCGACGATCCGCTCGACAAGGCATTGCTTGATTACCTGGTTCACCGGACGAAAGTTTGAATAGGCGAAGAACCAAGAACCAAATCTTAAGAACGAAATCTCAAGAACCAAGAACCAAAGGGAATCACAACGGCCTCTATCAAATGAAATCTGCACGCGGCGGCTTCTGAAATTGGTTCTTGGTTCTTGGTTCTTTTGACTTTGCTTTTTCGGATGTGGAATTTCCTCAACATGCTGCCCACCTTTCTTCAAACGTCGTTCCTCGCCGGACTGGCCGCACTCGCGGTGCCGGTGTTGATTCACCTGTTCTTTCGTCTGAAGACGAAGCGGGTGGAGTTGGGGACGATCCGCTTTTTGCGGCTCGTGCTGGAAGAGAATGCCCGGCGGCGGAAGGTGATGCGGTGGCTGTTGCTCGCGCTGCGGGTGGCGTTTGTCGCGCTGTTGGTGGGGTTGTTCGCGCGGCCGTACTTCACGGCGGCGGCGACGGGGAGTGACAAGGAGTTGCTCGTCATCCTGATCGACCAGTCGGCGACCATGCAGCTCAAGGGGGAGAACGGGCGGCTGATCGATCAGGCGATTTCCGAGGCGAAGAAGCTGATTGAAACCGCGGGAACGCAGACTCGTTTCGAGGTCGCGTTCTTCGATCACGACGTGCATCCGCTGACAGATTCGAATGGCAAGAACCAAGAGCCAAGAACCAAGAACCAAATTACAAGTGAGGCGGTGTTGGCGAAGTTGCAGGCTCCGGCCGCGACGTTCGGATCGACCAACTTCGGCGCGGCCTTCGCCTGGGCGCGGGACATTTGCGTGAAGGCTCCGGCGGGAGCCAAGCAACTTCATCTCTTCAGCGACTTGCAGAGGTCGGGACTCGACTGGACCGACGTCGAACCGCTGCTGGCTGAAGTGAAGCCGCATCTGCATGATCTCGGTCGACCGGTGGTCAACAACGTGGCGGTCACCGAAGTCCGCACGCCGAGGCTGTGGGTCCGTCCTGGCGAGTCGCCGACGATCCGAGCGTCCGTCATGCACGGTGGCACGTTTGCGTTGGAGGAAGTCGCGATCATGCTGGAGATCGGGCGGGTGGACTCTGTCGCCTTTCGCTCCGCGAAAGAGCGTTCTTTCGCGGAGCGAAAGACGACACTCCTGTCGGTCAGACTGTGGTATGCCCTCCTCGTGTGGGTCTGTTTCTCGTGGACAGCCACCCTCCATGCGGAGACCACTCAAACGATCGAGGAGTTCGTCGCTGAGAAGTCCAAGTGGGCCGCGCTGGAGGGGACGACCCTGCAATTGGAGGGACGCTATTCCATCATTTCGGCATCACAGCTGCGGATGGAGAAGTGCGACTTGGAATTCGTGCTCGCGCGGGCGTTTCCCCGGCCCGCGGGGGACTCCAAGAACATCCTCGTCAAGGGGCGAATTGAGAAGCGGGATACCAAACTGGTGTTTGTGGTCAGCGACTTGCTTCCGCAAGTGAGTGATGTCGAAACCTTTCGAGGTCTGAGAGGCAAAGTCCCGTCGAACAAACCGGCGGAGTGGTACAAGCTGGCGGACTGGGGCTTCCATCGGTCCAAGTATTACAACGACGACGAATTGAAGAAGGAGGCAGTGGATGCCTTTCGGCAGGGGGTGTTGGCTGAGCGTCGCGCCCTGAGCCCGGCAACACCCATGGCGCTCCGCATGCTGGCTCAGAAGCTCTCCACCTGGGGGGCCGATCCCGCTCTCCAGTTGGAGTACCGGCATGAGGCCCTGTGGGCTGACTTCGAGGCCCTTCGCAAAGACAACCTGCTGGGGGATGGGGAACTGCTGACGGAGTTGGGCAGGCAGATTCCCGGCACCGATCAACCGCTCACCGCCGCCGACGAACCGGCGCGGGCGTTGTACTT
>JAYTIB010000215.1:0-5778 GCA_043732205.1 Schlesneria sp.
CGTGCGTCCTCGAAGGCGAGCGACTCGAGCGGGAGGGGAAACGAACGAAGGACTGACTTGTTGACCAAGCCAGTCCTTCAGAATTCGATGTTCGAGAAGATCCCACGACAGAGATGTGACTATCGGGACGGGGGCTACTGACCGAATCCACCACCACCGCCGCCACCGCCGCCACCGCCGCCGCCGCCGCCGCCACCGCCACCTCCACCTCCACCTCCGAACCCACCGCCGCCACCACCACCACCGTTGTTGCCCGCGCCACCCATGCCCTGAAAAGTGAACTGGTAGTATTCGGGGGCCGCTTCCAGGGACTGCTTGCCGGGGCCATAGGCTGGCGAGACAAACACCCGGTTGTTCGCGTCGGGATTTCCCTTGTCGGCCAGAACCATCGCCACAAAGTCCCGGCGGAAGGAATCCAGTTCCGGGTCTGAGTTGTTCCATCCGCGCTCGACGATCACGGGAAACGGGACGCTGCGCAGCCGCGCCGCGATCTCCAGAATCTTGTCCTTGCCGTCGGGAGTCAGTTCCGCCGTTTGGCCGACGAAGTCCTTCTGATACAGAATGAAGTCCGCCGCTTCCGCGTTGGTCTGCATTTGGTGGAAGTGGGCGCGCATCACGGCCCCGACGGGATACTCGTCGGGAATGGCGAGTGAACGGGTTGCGAACATGCCGCGCAGTCCACCGAACATTCCACAGCCGCCGCTGCCGCAGCCGCCACAGCGACCCCGGAGCCAGCCCCCGCGGCGACGGCCGCCACCGGCTCCGCAGGTATTGCAGCCGGTGTTGCACCCGGAATCGCAGCCGGTTCCGCACCCGACGCCGCATCCGGTGTTACAGCCCATCATGGGTGACATGCAACCGATGCTGGACAGAGCCGCCAGCAACACGACGCACATTCCCAACCGTTTCGATGTGACGCGCATCATCCCCCCGCTCCCTGATTGCCGGAATCCGATCCGGCAACAATTGCCGACGTTGCACGCCGGTTCCTCGATCACCCCGGTACTCTTCGAGACACATGACCGGGAGTGCCGATTTCACGCCCCGGTCTGCATCCTGCTTCGTCCAATCCGGGCCTGGTCCTGAAGCCCGCCTGGGACGGGCGTTAATCCCGCCGCCAATCCGCATTCCACCGAACCGGCCTTGCGGTCGTTCAACTTTGACTTGCCGGGTTGCAGTAGCACGGACGCCTCGTCCGTGCGTCCATCGATATCGGGGGTTCCGCACGGACGAGGCGTCCGTGCTACGGGGCAAATCAAAGTTGTTCGACCACTAGTATCGTCGCCGATAACCGCCGGAAGGTTGGTTGGCTGGTGGTTGCTCGTAGCCCGTTTGCCGGACGCCCGAGTTGCCGCCGGGCATCATCACCTGGTTCGAGTATCGCGGCGAGCCGGGACGCGGTCCGTTCGTGGAGGATTGCGGGACCGGAGACAGTCGCGACGGCGTCGGTGACAGCCCCGGCGGCGGTCCATACGCCGGTCCTGGTCCAGGCCCCGGCCCCGGCCCCGGCCCCGGCCCCGGCGTCATTCCCCTGGCATTGTTGTTGGGGCTGGTCGGTATCGGCTGTTGCATCGATCCCGCCGGGCCCGGATTGAAATGTTGATAATCCACGTTCGTCCCGACGCTGCCACTGCCGTGCGGCGGCAGGTGATAGTAGCCGAGGTCCGGTGAACCTTCGGTCCTGTTGTACTTCCAGAACTCATGTTGCGTGGGCTTGGTGACTTCATACCCTGGCACGGGTGGAACTTCGTGGGCATCCATCGGCCGCACGATTTCCGGTGTGACCAGCACCAGCAGTTCGTTCTCTTCCGTACTGGTCTTCTTCGTGCTGAAGAGTAGGGGGCCGATGGTGGGAATGTCGCCCAGTAGGGGAAGCCGGCTGATTTCGGTCTGGGTTCCGTACGACAGCAGACCGGCCAGCGCCAGCGTCTGACCCTCGCGCAATTCAATCTCGGTTTGAATCCGCCGCGTGTTGGTGCCGGGGACTCCTCCCGAACTGTTACCCGGATTCAAACTGCTGTATTCGGCGATGATCGAAATTCGAATCAGGTCGCGGTCCACCACCGTGGGTGTGGCGAGCAGCGAGGTTCCGAATCCACGGAAGGATGTCGTGGTGCCCTGCGCTCCGCCGATCCCGACGATCGTCGGTACCGCGTATTCACCACCCGACAACAGCCGGGCACTGCGTCCGCTCAGGACGGTCATCTGCGGTTCGGTCAGAATCTTGGCCGTGCCGTTGGTGCTCAGGTAGTCGAGGAAGATGCCGATTTCGCCCTGCTCGAACACACCGCTCAGCGCGCCGGCGGCACCACCCATCGTGGACCGGACGACGTTGCGTGCGTCATTGAACAGGATGTTGATGTTGACTCCCGACTTGTCCAGTTGCGACCGGCTCAATTCGGCCACGCGGACCCGCAGGTTGATCTGGTATTCGCCGGGCACCCGCAGTTCGTTGATGATGAAGCCCGACCAGAAGTTGTTACCGCCAAAGTTTCCGTTACCTCCTCCAACGTCGCCACCGCCGCCGCCACCCGCGTTCGCACCGTTGGCCAGGGCACCGAACATTCCGCCGTTCTGGTTGATGACTTCACCGCGGATGATGTTCAGGATGTGCGAGGCCTCTTCCTGATCGCGCGCCTGACCGCGGACGACGATCTTCCACGAGAACGGAATCAGATAGACCTTGCTGTTCGGATACATCTCGGCGATTTTTCGTTCGAGCTGTCCATAGTCGAGTTCGCGCTGCTTGTTCAAACTCGGATCGCGGATCGTCCGGATCGTATAGATCAGCGGTTCCGGTTCCCCCTCGAACCACAGCGTCAGGGTGGTCGCACCGCGGGCCATGCCGATGATGGAAAACTCCTTCGGACCGTACTGCACGATGTCGATCACCGACTGGTCGCCGATCGCCATCCGTGTCACGTTGGACCGGGTGACGACCAATTGACTGCGACGTTCGATGATCTCCAAGTCGTCCTGGGCTTCGGGCAGTTTTTCAATCAGGCGGTGGATGGCGCGGGCGGCTTGGGGAGTGTTCTGAACCAGTCTGATCTCACTGGCGGGCTGTCCGGTAAAGTTCTGGAAGTGCGGCACCTGGACCACGGGTCCGGGAGGTGCCAGTTGCAGCGGCGCCCCTGTCGAGGACGTCGACGGCGGCGGCGGGTAGAAGCTGCCCTGCTGGGCGGTCACCGCCTGTGTGCCAACCGACGCCAATGTCACGAGCACCGACGCGATCAGCCGTCGGCCGCGTAACATGGCACGTCCCTGTGCGAATCGATGTTGATTCAACATCCAAGCTTTCTCCACTACAGCCCGTTGTTGAGGATCTGCGAATCCTCCATTGCATCCGGTGGAAGCAAGTCCCGGCAGGACTTGCCTCATCAAATGCCTGTCCGTCCTCAATCCATCAAGGAACGGTCAACCCCCCCACCGTGGGCGGAGGCAGCACGCAGTCCCAGTCAGTATCGGATGACTGGTACAATCGTGTTCAACGGAATTGTCGGCAAAAGTCGGATTTCAGGCATCAGCGGCCTCTTGCGGATCAATCGATCCCACCGGTGATTCTGAGGAGACCGGCAGCGATCGCCCAATGGCAGTCACTTTGAGCAAGTCACCCGAAGCGTGAACGAGGGAAACGCCTCTTACGGTCGGGTCGTGGGTCAGTTTGCCCAGAGACTTCCGAAGTCTTCGGAGACTTCCGAAATCCGTTTCACCAAACTGACCCACTACCTACGGTCGCCCTGGCTCGCCCTCGCTTACGCATCGGGTTACTAAAGTCAGTGCCATTGAGCTAGCGCCTGTCGCTCACGGGTGTGGTTCAACAGGAAGGGCGGAGAGCCGGAAAAACAACGAGCCGGCGGATCGCCTGCTCGTGTTGCCCGATGAATTCCGCCCCGGGCCGCCGTGAGTCACGTCGATTTCAACAGGCGACTACCACGCGAAGTTTGTGTTCCGGTTGTAGACCGCCCGGCCGGGGAAGTACCACGGCGCCCGATAGTTGTAATACGGGAAGCGGTAATGACCGTGCAGCGAATGACGCTGGAAACCGGGGCCGAAATGATCGTAGTACGGGTTGCCGGTCACCATGTTCTGGCCCCCCGACGGATCATGGTAATAGGCGGGCGAGCCGACGCGGGCTTCATATCCACCCGGTGCCCAGTGCGGGCCGTTCGTCGCCACGAGACCACCATACGGTTGCAGCGACGGGTCGTAGTTTCCGTTGCCCGGCGGGGCTTGGCCGTATCCGGCTGGGCCATACCCGGCTTGGCCATATCCGGCGTATCCCATGGCCGGTCCCGAGCCGTTCCACGAACCAGCCGTCATGGGATAGCCCGCGGGTGACGGGGGAACATTGCAGTTGCAACCCGCCCAGGCGGTGGTTGTCGCGGCAAAAATGGCCGATACCGCACTGGCGGTCCAAAAGTACTTGGCGAGATTCATGAGGGCGAACGCTCCTTCCCGGCGGGGGATGTGACAACGGATCGACTGGCGGAAGGTCCGCCAATTGGCGACCCGTTTGGACAATCAAACTTATCCCGCATCCGGACTCCCGCTGGAGAAAAAGTGGAACGGCGCGGCCGATTTGCCCGGCGACTGAACCTGTTCGCGCGACGACAGCAACTGGTCCGTCCGCGGTGGTCTGGTAAGCCGTATCGAACCGGAAAGAACTCGCGAAGATTCATTTCGCGACCGTCGATGGTTGTCACACGACGGAGCGGACCTGCAGACGACCGTGGCTCGTCAGACGAGAGTGGTTCGTCAGACGAGAGTGGTTCGTCAGACGAGAGATGTCCCTCTTCGTTTAACCCGGAGCCAACGGCGACGGTGATGGATGCCAACGCTCACAATCCCGTCGTCGCCGCTGGCTCCGGGTTAAACGAAAACGAAGAGGGACGAGAAGATCAACGAAGAGGGACGAAGTCGGACAGCGCCGTGAATGCCTCACGCCAGTCCGTCCAAGTCCTGGTCGAATTCGTGACATGGGCACGCTCGTTCGCCATGCCCCAAAACTGATCCCAAACGGCGGTTCAACCGCTCCGACAAGCACTGCGACACGCAAGGAGTACTGACATGCCGAGTAGTCTGCTGAATCTGGCCTTGGGACTGGCGATGCAGGTTGGCAACCCCGGCCCCGCCGAGACGCCGGGCTATCCCGCCCCGGCGAATGCGTTCAGCCGAACGGGCGTGGAAGCCACCTCGGAACCGCGGTATCCGTTTGACACCCAGCAAAACTGGGTCCACGGGTACTTCCAAGAACTCCCCGCCTACGGGGGACATCACCTCTTCCGTCCCTACAACTACAAGGATGTGATATCACAGTCGCAGACTGCGGCGGGATGGGGCGAACGGCCGGGGATGCCGTATTCACAGCAGTTCTGGCACAAATACCATGACCAGGCGACGATGCAGAGGTCGGCGCAGGCGGCTCCGATCCGGACCGCACCGGTCTGGACGCCGGCAGCGTCCAGTCGGCCGATGCCGAACTATGCCGGTTGGTCGGCGGCCCCCGGCACACAGATCATGATTCCGCAGCAGCCCCCCATTTCGTCGGGTCTGCTGCACATGCCACCGCAGAACTTCACGCCGGTCGGTTTGCCGGAGAGTCCCTACGGCTCGGGCCTGCAACCGGCGGTCGAAGTGATCAATCCGGTCGGCTACCGGCGCTGAGTTCTTCCCGCAAACGCGGAGAGCGTGTGAATCTTTCCAGTTCAATGGCGGTCCGCCACAAGATGTCGCGTTGGCTTTAGCCGACGCGGTACGACATCTGGCGTGGGTTGA
>JAYTIB010000216.1:0-2143 GCA_043732205.1 Schlesneria sp.
CCTGGAAAAGCCCGGCCGCCTGAGTCCCGAAGAGATTGAGTTGATCACGCTGCACAACAATGTCGGCTTCGACGTGTTGCAGGCCTGCCGCGTTGACCGCCATGTCCAGGAAGTCATCAGTCAATCTCAACATGCCTATTGTCCCGATCTGGATGCGAGCGGAGACCGGCGTCAGGGGGGCGAGTTGCACATGGGAGCGCGCATCCTGGCGATTGCGGACGCGTACGATTCACTGGCCAGCGCCCAGCCGCATCGCCGGGCGAAGACGCATCCGGAAATCATGGCGGTGCTGACCGAGGGTTCGGGGACACAGTTCGATGCGAATGTCGTCAGCGCGCTGGCGCGCTGGGTCCAGCAGGACGGCGCTCCGCTCGCGGCTTCAACCGAAGAGGATGGCAATCAGGCTCCGGCGAGTCCGTGTCCGATTGAAATCGGCGAGGCGGATTCGATCGGCCAGATCTTCTCGTACTTGCACACGCTGGAACGACTGTATGACGGATTTCACCTGGTCGACACGGACGGACGGATCCTGATTTGGAACCGCCGCGCGGAACAACTGACGGGACGGTCCGCCGAAGAGATGCTGGGGAAACGCTGGTCGGTCGAGTTGTTCGGATACCGGCATCTCGATGAACGCCCCATGCCCGCGGGTGAAACTCCGATGCTGCGGGCGATCGAATCCGGCAAGACGTCGCTGCTGCCGATGCTGGCCCGGCATGGGAACGGCCAGTCCCTGCGGATTGAACTGCAGGCCGTGCCGTTGTTCGATGAGCAGGGCCGGCTGCAGGGGGTGGCCGAGTTCTACCGTGATCTGGCCCGCAACAGCGCCAAACAATCGCACAGTTTTCGCGACCTGAAGCTGGCCGCCACGCGCGACGCCCTGACCGGCGTGGCCAACCGCCGCGAACTGGAGAACCAACTGGCCGCACTGATCGAGGGCTTCACCGGGAAGACCCGCGAGCCGTTCAGTGTCATCTTCGCCGACGCCGACCATTTCAAGCGGGTCAACGACACCTATGGACACAGCGTCGGCGACCGGGTGCTGATCGATCTGGCGCGGTTGCTGACGCAGGAGACGTACTCGGGCGAAACCGTGGGCCGCTACGGCGGTGAAGAGTTCGTCATCCTCTGTCCCGACACCAACCTGGAGCAGGGCGTGCGCCGTGCGGAGCGACTGCGCGCCGCACTGCGCAAGTCCAAGATCGGCGGCATCGACCGACTGCGGATGACCGCGTCGTTTGGCGTGGCCCAATCCGAACCGGGCGACACGGCCGAAAGCCTGCTGCGTCGCGCCGACAAGGCGCTGTACAAGGCCAAGGAAGAGGGACGCGACCGAACCTGTTCGTTCACCAACGCCGAACTGCTGCATTCCGTCGCGTCCACCGACAAACCGGTGGAGGCCGTCTCGCCGTTCCTGTATCAGAGCCGGTTCACCGCGGTCGTGGCTTCGGACATGATCAGCTACAAACTCGGCGGCTTCGTCAACGATCACAAGGCGAAGCTGTCGACCGTCTCGTCGGAACAGGTCGTGATGAGCATCGGCAACACCGGACTGCTGGCCTCGCTCAACCCGTTCTCACGGGAGATACCCGTCGAGATCATCCTGACGATGAGCGGATTGTCGGATGCCGTCTCCAACCGGGGAGTTCCCCGGATCCAGTTCGGAGTTTCGATCCGCCCCCTGAGGACCACCCGCGATTCCGCCGCTTTCCAGGAACGAGCCGCACTGCTCATGTCCGACCTGAAGCGGTACTTCGCGGCGGACTGAAGCGGTGGTTCATCCCCGAGATCGTGTGAATCTTTCAAGTTCAATGGCGGTCCGGCACAAGATGTCGCGTTGGCTTCAGCCGACGCGGTACGACATCTTGCGTGGGTTGAAACCCACGCTACGAAGATTCACACGCTCTGACGTTTCCGACAATGGGCCGAACGGAACGTGCGGCATGTCTCCAACGGGCGCGCCTTTCGGTGATTCGAGCACGTTGGAAACGTGCTCCACGACTCTTCCCGCACACGTCATTGGTTCACCCGCGGCTGCGGGGCACATGTGTCGTGATGACCACGATGCACGGTGACCACGCGGGATGATGACATCGCGAATCATCCGGGGAGTCGGGCGAATGGGGATTCCATCGTTGGTTCC
>JAYTIB010000217.1:0-2141 GCA_043732205.1 Schlesneria sp.
TCGGGTATCGAGCCCTCAAACGGCATTCGCTGGCGCGTTTGGTTGGCGAGATCGCTGATGACGGCCGACCAGTTGGGAATTTCGCTCTCCATCGGAGTGGCGTGCTTGGCCTTCGGCGCGTCGGCCAGGCCGACGTTGATCAAGCGGGCTTCGTCGATCGGGCCGATGGTCTGAGTGGCCTGCAGTCGATAATCGCCGTTCTTGTACCCCTTGATTTCCAAGGGTGCGAATCGCGGACCCGCCGACTCGTAGCGGCCGAACGTCAGCGCCAGTCCGGACAGCCCCTTCGGCAGCGGCCCCTTGAAGTCAACCTCACCGATGCCAAGCGTTGTGCCGGGGTACTCGGCGCGCGGGTAGATGTCGATGATGTTGGCCTGGAACACACCGTCTTCGTTCAGCAGGTCATGCACCCTGACCAGAAACTCGCGCGTTGTCAGATGGGCCGGGATGCTGAAGTCGCTGAATGCGTCCCCGTAAATGAAGTCGTATTTGACCGGCGGCTTGCCGGCCGCGACCAAGCGCCGGTTGTCGCGCAGCCGGTCGTCGACGAAGTTCCGGGCGTCGCCGATGCTGGTGAGAATCCGTTCCTGTTCGGCATCTGTCATTCCGAGCGCGTCGATCGAGACCTGATAGACCGCCGCGTCGAGTTCGGCGACTTCAACGCGCGGGCTGCCGGGAAACTCCTTAAGGAACCAGCGAGGAAAGATGAACCCGCCGCCCCCCATGAACAGTGCCGTCGCCCGTCGTGACAGTCCCCGCCCTCGGTCCACTTCACGGTGCCACGCCGCCCGCGGAGTCGCGCGAATCAGTCGGTCGCGGATTCCGGTCGTCACCACGTCATAGGCGGTGACGCACTCCAGGCTGCGGTCATAGCGGATCGTCATGTTCAAGTCGTCCGGCACGACGATCCCCTCGGGGAGTACATCAAGGGGAACCGACGCGAACCCGCCCCAGAACGGCTTGTTCGTTTCCTTGTGCAACTCTTCCACGGCGTGCCAGAACGTGGCGTCGGGGGCCAGTGTCAGCAGCGTGTTGAAGATCTCCTGTGTCGGTTGATCGATGCGCAGCGTCGCCATCGTGGGATCGAAGGTGACTCCCGTGGGAAGTCTGCTGGCACCGAAACCTTCATGCGGCAGCGCCTTCGTCGAGAGCGTCACCGGCTGGGTCAGCAGGCGCGCGGTCCGCTTGGTCACCGCCGCGTAGATCTGTTCGTAGTCGTAATGCAGCGCCGTCGGATCGGCCGGGTCGTAGATGCTGTGCGTGAGCTTGTCGAGTCGCAGGTTCTTGACCAGCCGCCCGCGGAGCTCGCCATCCGTCACCATGATGGTCGAGTAATTGCTTTCGTCGTAGTACGCGCCGATCCGGTCATCACGCAGCCGGAGCACCAGGCCCAGTTCGTGAAGCTTTGTCCCGAGTGAACTGCCGAAGTACTCCCAGCTCTTTCGCGTCGCCGCGGCCTGATCCCTGGTTTGGGCGAACGTCAGCATCGTCCCCACGGTCTCGGTCACATGGGCCATCGCCGGTTGGGTACACGTGGCGGCGAGCACCGTCCAACCGAGCAGTTGCAGCCACCCGCAAACGACTGCGGTCCGAAACAACCTCGGTGCCCCCGCGACGACCACCGCGAGGATTCCCAGCGTGGCCGCCGTCATGCCGATGATCGTCCGCGTCCCCCACACATCCATCAGGTAGAAGCCGGTCAGAAACGTGCCGATGATCGAGCCCAGCGCACCCCAGGCATAAACGTTTCCGACCGTCGCCCCCAGCCGCGAACTGCGTGACAGCGCCATGCTCGCCACCAGCGGCGAGATCGTCCCCAGACACAGCGACGGCAGCAGGAACATCGCCGAGACCACCGTCAGCACCCAGGCCGGCCAACTGAGCATCGTCGGCCGCGACAGCGGCGCCATCAACTGGTCCATCCACAACACACTCGCGCATGAAACGCTGCCGAACAGATACATCCAAGCCAGCGACCGGCCGCGGTCGAATCGATCGGCCAGCCAGCCTCCCAGGAAGTTCCCCAGCGTGATCCCCGCCAACACCACGCCGATCACCGAGGTCCACGTGTACAGCGACGAACCGACGGTCTTGGCGATCAGTCGCGAGGCGGTCAGCTCCAATGTCATCACGCAGACGCT
>JAYTIB010000218.1:0-2139 GCA_043732205.1 Schlesneria sp.
AGCGGCCCCGAGAGTGACTGGCCGGAACCGACCGCCCGGAATTCAAACTTGTTGCCGGTGAAGGCGAACGGGCTGGTCCGGTTGCGGTCGCCCGCGTCCTTCGGCAGCGGGGGCAGCGTGTCGACGCCGACCGTCATCACGCCCGGCTGCTTGCTGGTCGCCGCAGAACCGCTCTTCTTGATCTGCTCGAACACATCGGCCAGTTGGTCGCCGAGGAAGATCGAGATGATCGCCGGAGGAGCTTCGTTGGCACCCAGACGATGATCGTTGCCCGCATGAGCCACGACCGCCCGCAGCAGAGGGGCATGCTTATGCACGGCCCTGATGACTGCGGCACAGAAGACCAGGAACTGCATGTTCTCATGCGGCGTCTTGCCGGGTTCGAGCAGGTTCCCCTGGGTGCTGCTGCCGAGCGACCAGTTGCAATGCTTGCCCGATCCGTTGATGCCGGCAAACGGCTTTTCATGCAGCAGGCATTCCAGACCGTACTTGGCGGCGACGCGCTTCATCACCGTCATCGTCAGTTGCTGGTGGTCGGCGGCGACGTTGGCGTTCTCGTAAATCGGAGCGACTTCGTACTGGCTCGGAGCCACTTCGTTGTGACGGGTCTTGACCGGCACGCCCAGCTTGTAAAGTTCTCGCTCGGTGTCGAGCATGCAGGCCAGCACGCGGTCGGGAATCGCACCAAAGTACTGGTCGCAGAACTCCTGACCCTTCGGGGGCGGAGCCCCGAACAGCGTGCGTCCCGCGTTGATCAGGTCCGGCCGGGCGAAGTAGAAGTTGCGGTCGATCAGGAAGTATTCCTGCTCGGGTCCGCAGGTCGCGGTGACCATCGCGGTGTTCTTGTGACCGAACAGCTTCAGGATGCGCTGAGCTTGCGTGTTGACGGACTTCATCGAACGCAGCAGCGGAGTCTTCTTGTCGAGGGCTTCTCCCGTCCACGAGAAGAACGCCGTCGGAATGCACAGCGTCGTACCGTTGGGGTTTTCGAGGATGTAGGCCGGGCTGGTCACGTCCCACGCGGTGTATCCGCGGGCTTCGAAGGTCGCGCGAATGCCGCCCGACGGGAAGCTGGAGGCATCGGGCTCGCCCTGGATCAGGGCCGTGCCACTGAACTCGGCCACCGCGCCACCGGCTCCATCCGGAGCCAGGAAGCTGTCGTGCTTCTCGGCGGTCAAACCGGTCAGCGGGTAGAACACGTGGGCGTAGTGAGTCGCGCCCTTTTCGATCGCCCAGTCCTTCATGGCGGCGGCGACAGTGTCGGCAATTGACGCATCCAGCGGATCGCCCGCATCAATGGTCTTCATCAAGGACTTGAAGATCCCTTTGGGCAAACGGTCCTTCATCACCTTCGCACTGAAGACATTCGTGCCGAACAACTCGCCAGCCGTCGTTTCCGAGAAATTCAACGGCGCGGAAATGGGCACGTAGTTCGTAACGGCCTGGATTGCACTGAGACGCGACGCACTGCCACTCATTGGTTGTCACCTTCAAAAAAACAGGGTTGAGCGCGAACAGGGACACTGCCACGGGTTCCGTCGAGCAACCGTTATGCCGGACTGACCTGCGGCTGGGAACGCGAAAGGGAGGTTGAAAAATGGGCTCTCCGCCAAATCTGTTGACGGTCTGTTCGGCGCGGGTCTCCTGACCCCGCCGAAACGGCTGACCGAAGGTCTCCTCTTCTCTTTTCATACGAATGGCGGAGCCCCGAAAACTGTAACAGGATTCCGTCGAAACTTCACCAGTTCGGAAACACGAACTCGGGCGAACAATTCTCTCGGCGGCGCGATTACTGCGCACGACCCGCGCACTGAATGAGCATCTTCATTTCCCGCACGGCTTGCTGGAAACCGACCATCACCCCCCGCGCTACGATGCTGTGTCCGATGTTCAGTTCACTGGCTCCGGGGATCGCGGCCACGGGAAGCACATTACGATACGTCAATCCGTGACCGAAGTGCAGAATCAGCCCCGAATCGAGCGCGAATCGGCCGGCCTGCTGAAGCTTCGAAAGTTGCTCCGCTTGGGCCGCCCCCAGGGCCGCGTCGGCATAGGCTCCCGTATGCAGTTCCACTGCCGCCACTTTCAACCGATGCGAGGCTTCGATCTGCCGCTCATCGGGATCGATGAACAGGCTGA
>JAYTIB010000219.1:0-2138 GCA_043732205.1 Schlesneria sp.
CAATCAGGCCGGTCCTTCCCGACTCGCCGATGACCTCACCGTCCTGGAACGGGCCGTGGAGGCCATCCGTACAACCGGAGAAACCGGGCCGTTCGGTTCAGTTGCCGGATCGCGGTGATCGAGTCCCGCTGAACAGCAGAAAGCAGTCTTTGTTGGCGTCAACAACACGTTGCCCTGGAAACCGTTCAGACGAGTCCCGCCAAGTCCATCGGCATCTGGACCGTCAGGAGCTGGCGCTGCTCCCGGATGGTCTGCAGCAGCGTTCGCAGCGGGGCCAGATCACGATGCAGCTCACGCACCGACCGGCTCCCCGTCTGGCGTGTCTTCCCGTTGGCGACCGCCTGCGCCTTTCCCTCCGCGGTGCGGGGACCGGTGTAATGTGCCCACGGGCGGTGTGCCACAGCCGACACCCGCAACCGTTCCCGCCCCTTATCCGAAAGCCCCCGCCGCAGCAGTTGATTTCGCCATCCGGGGGCGACGCGGATTCGGTGAAGGGGACGACGGTTGGTTCATCAGATTCTCCGGCTTCGTTACCTGTCAGTTGGGTGTTTTGCTTTCCAGAAACTTGGGAACGATCCCCCGAATTCGCTTTCTTGCCGGGCTTTGGAGCCTCGTGAGCGACTTCGGAGGTGTCGTGCTTCGACATTCGGTTTAGGGTCTCGCCCAGCAGCCGCAGTTCCGCGTGCAGCTTGATGAGCACGGCGGAATAGATCTGCACTTCGTTGATCGTCTTGCTCCCGCTGGCTTGGGAGTAAATCCGGCCGAGATTGTGGTGCGCCATCGCGAACTGTTCCCACAGCATTTGTTCCAGCGGATGAGTCGAATTGCCGGCCGCCTGTCGCAGTTCCTCCAGGTACCGCTTGAAGCCGGTGGGCGTGACGACGTCGCCGAGACAGGCCCCGACTGACGAGGACAAGTAGACGCCGGTCGAGGACTCACGCAGGAACTTCGCCTGCTGCTCGTCGGTAAGCGGGGGAGTGGTCATCAGGCTGTCTCCTTCCAACGGGGCCGGGAATTCCGCTGTGAATCATGCGTGGGACATTCCCCGGCGGACAAGGCGGCCAGATCGGTGCTGGACACCATCGGGGCAGGTCGCACTCGGCGTTGCAACTGCGACCGCAGCCGGGCCACGAGCGACACGCCGGGCACGGAAAGCGTCGCTGCGGTTGGCAGGAGTTTGCCCGCAACCAAAATCCGAAACTCTTCACGCACACTGCAAGCCGGATGCAAATATGCCATGAGCCCGAACGATCGGAGCTTGTCGTCCAGAGCATGGAAGGGTGGAATCACCTGATCAAGTGTCGATACCCCATACCGGAAGCCCAGCCATTGCCAAAGCTTGGCAACCTCGGCTGGCAGCCACGTGTCGTTCATCGGCGCGCGGATCACCTCGAACAGGACCACTGAAGAATGGGCCAACCGAGAGCGGACATTGAAGTGCTTGGCCTCGTACTTTTCGACGACAGATTTCGGCAGGCACATCCGCAGCGAAATGTCTTCGGTGGGTTGGCTTGCCACGATCCGGGCTTGGAGTTCCCAGCGGATCAGCTCGAAGCCTGGATCCATTGCGAGTTGCTGCAATGATACCGGAGAGACTGACCCGCCCATCGCACTGTGCGGATTTTCTGGTTCGCCGCAAGGTGCCGGTCGCATGCCCGCATTCATGACGTCCATGTTATTCAGAATCACCTTCCGTGGTGTTTGGTGCGCCGGTTCTCAAACGACCGCCAACCGCATGCTGGACGACCAGAGTGCATCGCCGGTCGGCCGTAATCGTGTGGTCCGCACAACCAAACGTCAATCGCACTTCTGCGGATCTTTCATTTCGATTCGAACTCTGGGCGACGAGCCCTGTTTGGGGCCGAGCTTGAGTCGCCCGCGCGGTCTCTTCAATGTGAAAGTCACGGCTTGTGAATGGCTTCAGAATGAAGCCTCTCATGCAGTATTGGAGGCACAATTGAAGGATTTCAGCTCACTTCTGATACCGCAGTTTGGCATCAATCCGGCATTTTTCTTCGGCGTACTCAGTTGATAGCGTTTAGGAACTGGCTCGAAACAACTTCCCGGTTTGACACGGGTGATTCTGTGAGCGGCAAGGCGCTAGCCGCCGGTGTTTCCAACTCACCGGCGGCTTACGC
>JAYTIB010000220.1:0-2129 GCA_043732205.1 Schlesneria sp.
ATCTTGTGGAGCGCGCCCGAGATCTTCTGCTGGTCGTTGCGGCTCTTCGGTTCGACCGCCAGACCGATCATCGGCGTCGGGAATTCGATGGTCGGCAGCACGACCGAGCGGTCTCCGGCGACCAGTGTGTCGCCGACTTGGAACTCGTCGACCTTGGCCACCACGATGACATCGCCCGCGTGAGCCTCATCGACCGACTCGACCTGTCCCCCCTGCACGTCGAGCAACTGGTGGATCTTGACCCCCCTGCCCGTCCGCATGTCCTTGACCATCGAATCCTTGGTCAGCGTGCCGGAGAGAACGCGGATGAAACTCATCTTGGACACGAACGGGTCGATGCGCGTCTTGAAGACTTGGGCGACCAGCGGCGCGTCGGCACTGGTGTTGATCTCCACGTCCTGACCGCCGTCGACAGTGGCATGACGCACCAGTTCACCAGGCGTCAGGGCGAAGTCGGCGAGGGCGTCCATCAACTCGGGGATGCCGATGCCCGACTTGGCGCTGGTGCAGAAGATGGGGATCAGCGTCCCGGCCCCGATCGCCTTGTTGATGCCGCCGAGGACTTCGTCGGCCTTCAGTTCCTCACCTTCGAAATATCGCTCCATCAGTTCTTCGTCCGCCTCGACGATCGCGTCCATCATGGCCGCACCGTACAGGGCGGGGTTGACGACCGAACCGTTCTGTCCGGCGTTGCCTGGGGAGAGCGTGGTCTTCACCCCCTTGAATGCGGCTCCCGCGCCGCAGGGGACGTTCATGGGAATGCAGTTGGCGCCGAATGTCTCTTGGATCGTCGACACCAGCTTTTCAAAGTCGATGTTTTCCAAGTCGAGCTTGTTGAGGACGATGATCCGCGCGAGGTGCGCCTTGCCCGCCAGATCAAACGTGCGGCGCGTGTTGGCTTCGATTCCGGCCGAGGCATTGATGGTGATGACCGCGGTTTCGGCGGCACAGACGGCCGAGATCACCTGCCCGACGAAATCGGGGTAGCCGGGGGTGTCGATGGCATTGATGCGCATCCCGTGATGTTCAAAGTGAACCATCGCGGCCGAGATGGAAAAGTGATGCTGCCGGGCTTCGTCGTCGGTGTCGAGCAGGCTGGTTCCGTCATCGACGGAACCGGCCCGCGTCCCCACGCCCGCCTTGTAAAGCATCTGATCCGCCAGCGTGGTCTTGCCGACCGCACCGTGGCCCACGAGAACAATGTTGCGAATTTGCTCCGACTTGAACTTGGACATGCCAGCCCCCTTTTCTTCGATGAATGGTCGAGTGAACAGGTGCGGAAGTGACGTGGCGGGGATTGTACGACTGGTTTGGGGCGGAAGCCAGCGCGGCAGTGGGCAGTGGGCAGCAAGCCCCGGAGTGCTTCTGGCTATCCACTTCCCACCATCCACTACCCACTTCTCAAAACGGCCAGGGCAGCAGCACCGCGTGGTGCTGGAACAACACGGCTCGGCCGGCGGCACCGACGGCGGGGGTGAAGAAGAGGATGAAGACGTAGAAGCTCAACAGCGGCCAGAGGACGATGCCGCAGGCGGCGCGCAGGATCAGCCAGCTCTTGCGTTCTTTCCGTTGCGACCACGAATAGGCCCAGCCCACGAAGATGCGGGCGGGATAGATCGAGGCGACGAAGACCGGAGTCAGCAGCCACATCATGTCCGCCGGGGTCTCAAACAGTTTGAACAGATACAGCGGCAGCGCGAGTGCGTACATCACGACGACCGACAACAGAAGCGCGATCGGAGTCCGTCGGTACATGGTGCGCACCGCGCGCAGTTCGAAGAGCGCCGACCAACGTTGTTCCGCCGCGAAGCGGGCCTGCAGGAACGGCACCCAACTCAGGACGCAGACCAACAGAAACCCGCCGAACAGCGTGAGCAGCACCTGACCCGGCTTGGAGGTGTCGCGCAGCGCACTGAACAGTGCGGTCGGAATGAACAACCAGGCGAATGCCCCGACGAAGCCGCGCAGACCGAGCCAGAAGTGGTGTCGCAATCGCAGCGCGGCGATGAATTCGCCGACGGCCCGGCCCGCCAGTTCGGAATAGTCGCCGCGCATCAACCGCCGGACCAGCCAGATTCCGTTCAAGGGAGTCGGCCAGAAGAACAGGCCGAGTCGGCCGCCGCGCGCGA
>JAYTIB010000221.1:0-14697 GCA_043732205.1 Schlesneria sp.
GGCTTCACTGCGTTCAGCCGCAACCAAACGGGAAGCAGAATCGCCCAGTCGTGGTCTGGCACAGGACAAAGGAAAGCCCGGAGGGAACCACGGAAGCCACGGAAGGACACGGAAAAAACCGCCGCCCGGTGGTCTGCAATCCACTGGTTCAGCGTCGCTCACCTCATTCTTCTTCTTTCCGCCACATTTTTCCGTGATTTTCCGTGCCTTCCGTGGTTCCTGTTCTTCCGCCCTGGCATTTCAACCTCGTCAAGAATTTGCGCGCCCGGCGAAGAAACCAAACGTTAGTAGTACGGAAAGTCACGGCGGGAAAACAACGGGGGAAAACGAAGGTGTCAGGAACCGAATAGGTCATTCGAGTGCCAATCCAGTTCTGATACCTTTCCTGAATCCCGCGCCGAAAGGGCGGACGGGGCTGACGCTGAAGAGACGATGATCTGACCTCCCAGAGATAATCGACTGACCCCCGAGAAATCATGCCATGAATGAATGTTCGCCGACTCCACTCCTGACTGTTCTCATCCCCGTCTACAACGGGATCGGGAGACACTCACCCAATGGAGCCGGGGGCGTTCGTCGTGGTCATCGCGTCCCAAGTCTTGGAGCACCTTTATCGGCCGGGGTGGCCTTGCTTGAGTGACCTCAGCAACGTTGGACGTGCCACTGCTTCGGAGTCTTCGGAGAAGCAGTGCAAACAGGCGTTGAACCTCCATCAGCACGGCTTCTCCGAAGACTCCGAAGCAGTGGCACAACCGACACTGGAACCGACTTATTCAGCGTCCACCGTCAGAACTCGGCGCTCTTGGGGGTTCTGGGGAACGGGATGCAGTCGCGGATGTTGGTCATGCCGGTGACGAGTTGCACCGTTCGTTCGAGGCCGAGGCCGAAGCCGCTGTGCGGGACCGTGCCGTATTGGCGCAGTTCCAAGTACCACCAGTAATCCTCGGGGTTCAGGCCGTAGTCTTGCATCCGGTCGATCAGGACGGCATGTCGTTCCTCGCGCTGGCTGCCGCCGATGATCTCGCCGATGCGCGGGACGAGGACGTCCATCGCGCGGACCGTTTTGCCGTCCTCGTTGCAACGCATGTAGAACGATTTGATCTCGCGCGGGTAGTCGGTCAGGATCACCGGCTGCTTGAAGTGCTGCTCGGTGAGGAAGCGTTCGTGCTCGGACTGCATGTCCTTGCCCCAACTGATCGGGTACTCGAACGGGTGGCCGGACTTTTCGAGGATGTCGATCGCCTCGGTGTATGTCAGGCGGATGAAGTCGTGTTCGACGATGTTCTGGAGTGAGGCGAGCAGCGTCGGTTCGATCCGTTCGTTGAAGAAGGTGAGGTCGTCGGCACAGTGTTCGAGCACGTCCTTCACGATCGTCCGCACGAAGGACTCGGCCAGATCCATGTTGTCTTCGAGTTCGTAGAACGGCATCTCGGGTTCGACCATCCAGAACTCGGCGAGATGCCGCGTGGTGTTCGAGTTTTCGGCGCGAAACGTCGGGCCGAATGTGTAGACATCACCGACCGCCGTCGCGTAGATCTCGGCTTCGAGTTGGCCGCTGACGGTCAGTCCGGCCTTCTTGCCGAAGAAGTCGTGGCTGTAGTCGAGCGGTCCCTTGATTTGCTGGAGCTTGGCGAGATCGAGTGTCGTCACCTGGAACATGTGGCCGGCGCCCTCGCAGTCGCTGGTCGTGATGACCGGCGTTTGCAGGTACAGGAAACCGCGTGACTGGAAGAATCCGTGAATGGCCGCACACAGCGCGTTGCGGACGCGGGCAATGGCTCCGAAGGTGTTGGTGCGGGGACGCAGATGCGCCTTCTCGCGCAGGAACTCCATCGAGTGCCCCTTCTTTTGGAGCGGGTACGTTTGCGGATCGGCGGTGCCGAGCACCTTCAGGCTGCGGGCATGGACTTCGACCCGCTGACCCTTGCCGAGTGATTCCTTGACCTCGCCCACAATGGCCACGCTGGCACCCGTGTGGATCTGTTTGATCAGCGCCGGGTAATCCGGAACGCTGGCGTCAACCACGATCTGGACGTTGGCCAGGCAACTGCCGTCGTTGACCTCTAGGAAGGCGAAGTCCTGTTTGGACTCGCGCTTGGTCCGCACCCAGCCGCGCACATCGACTTCCGTGCCGGGGGGAATGGTCTTGAGAATCTGCACAACCTTGGTGCGTGTCATGATGAATTCGATCCGTCGAAGGAAGCAGGGGAAGGGAGGAAGAGTAGTCAGAATCCAGAAGTCAGAAGGCAGGCAGATGGCTTCTGAATTCTGGCTTCTGAATTCTTTCCCCCGCCCGATTCCGTGCGGAGTTTCCATGTTCGCGGATCAAGATACAAGGCGAGCGGCATGTGAAAGTTGACCCACCTACAAGCACGATGCGCAAGCGAGTGTGTCCGAACACTCACTCGCTTGCGCTGCGTACTTGTATGCCTATTCCTGCCGCTCGCCCAAACGAAAACGGCCCCCGGACGAATCCGGGGGCCGCTGTTCACTGTAGTACGCCAACCTGATTGGGGCTGGTTATTTCTTTCACTTATCCAACTCGATCAGTCCAGAAGACCGAGGAGGCTGGACAGGCGGCTCGGACGATGGGCAGCCTTCTTCTCTTCCGGGGGAACCGGAGCAGGAGCGGCGTTGTCGTTCATCGGGGCGGCGGTTCCGGCAGCCGGAGCACAACCGCTATTGCAGGCGGTGGCACAGCCCTTGTCACAGCAACCCTTGACGACGTCGTATCCACACAGGCGGAGGGCCTGTTCGGCTTGGCGAACCACACCCTTATCGCAATCGCCCAACGCACAGGTCAGGGCGGCCACGACTTCGGGGCAGCAGCAGCAGTTCTTGCGAACTTGATCGCCGATTTCATCGGCCGCTTCACGGCGGACATGTTCATCGGCATCGTTCAGGGCATAGACGAAGGCCGTCATGATTTCCGGGTTGCAGATGCAATCATAACGATTGCCCAGCTTGCGGATGGCGGCACGACGTTGACGGGCATAGCAGGCCGTCTGCGATTCGTAGATCAACTTGGCGATCACGCAGGGGTCGGCACAGCAGGTCTTGGTTTCGCACGGAGCGGCACAGCTTGCCGCGGGAGCGGCACAGGCTGGGGCACAGGCCGTCGAAGCACACGAGGACTTGCAGCACTTGCGGAAGAGTCCGGAAAGACCCTTGAAGCAACTCGACTTCGCACCGCAAGTGTTGCTTGGGCAGCAGGCCGTGGCAGCGGGAGCCGCACAGGCCGGAGCACAAGCGGGAGCGGCACAGCCTGGAGCACAGGCCGGACCACAGTTCGCGGCGGGAGCCGCACAAGCCGGAGCGCAAGCCGCAGCGGGAGCTGCACAAGCCGGCGCACAAGCCGCGGCGGGGGCCGCACAAGCCGGAGCACAAGCCGCGGCGGGAGCCGCACAAGCCGGAGCACAAGCCGCAGCGGGAGCCGCACAGGCCGGTGCACAAGCCGCGGCGGGAGCCGCACAAGCTGGAGCACAGTTGGCGGCGGGAGCCGCACAGGCCGGAGCGCAACCGTTGTTGCCGTTGGCAGCGGGGGCACAGCAACTGGCCGGAGCACAGGAGCTGTCGCAGCACGGAGGCTTGATGTCCGAGCAGCGCCGCTGATAGGTGTGGACCGTCGGGCAACATGGCTTGACGATCACGGGTTTACAACACGCCGGCTGAGTGGTCGCGGTGCAGCAGGCGGCCTTCGAGGCGCCGCAGCACCCCGAATGACCTCCAAACAGCCCGGCCTCCGCCAAGCTGGCCATGCTCATCGCAACGAGCACGGCTCCAGTCATCTTGATCCATCGCATAGAAGAACGTCTCCTTCCCTTGGGAATCTCGAACCTTGGGTCGTCCATACCCGCGGAACGCAGGTGTCGGTCAGTCGTGGAATTCCAGGCGGCCGATCCGCGCCGCCTGCGACGCGCGTCGCAACTCAAACGGCTTGGCCATCACCTTGTTCCGGTCGTTACGACCGCTGAACGTACGTCGTCCACAACAACAACTTCCGCAGACGCCACCTCGGCGCCGCATTCTCACGAGGTTGTCACCACGCTGACTTCGGGTGCCTCGCGACGGTTGTTCTTGGCGGGACTAGCTCATTTGATCGGCCTTGCAGGCGCGATGCCTTGAATCTCTCAACCTGTTATTTCGCAATGCTGTTACGTCAATTCACGTGCCGATTGAAGCGCTCGTAACGCTTGGTCAAAATGGACACGAGTTTGACGGCAGATTGCCCCCGATTCGCCGCTGGCGCGTGAGAAGATGGGAGAGATGGACTCGATTGCGGGAGCCACGGGCGACTGATTGAGTCGTGCCGGGAATGCCCGTCATGACGCGCTGAAACCGCATCGCGGGAACGCCGCAAACTCACCACGCTGCATCAGCAACCGCGATTGCCTTCCGAGTCGCCGGAACACTCAACCCAATCGGAAAGATTGAGCGACCGGGCCAAGGTATCAGCGCGGTTATGGATGCCGGTCGCAACGGCCGGGACGTCTCCGTTGCGTGTCACCCGCGAGAAAGTACGCCGCCGGTGATCGGCTCCGAGGGGCTGTGCATTTTCTATATCAGAGAGTTGGCGTCGGTTCTCAAGTAACCCGAAGCGTGAGCGAGGGCGGATGCTTCGGTCGACGGTGATCTGAAATCGACAAGACCGTGGAACGTGCGCCCTCGCTCACGCTGTGGGTTACTTTCAGATCTTTCGGAACTTGATCCTGCACGGCCCCGAGCCCTGTTGACGTGCCGCGCGCAGGGATCAAACCTGCGAGCTCGCCAGGTCGAGCAGATACTGGCCGTAGCTGTTGTTCTTCATCGGCTCGGCCAACTTCCGCAACTGGTCCGCCGAGATGTACCGCATGCGCCAGGCGATCTCCTCGGGGCAGGCCACTTTCAACCCCTGGCGAGTCTCCAGCACGCTGACGAAGATCGATGCTTCCAACAGGGACTGATGCGTGCCGGTGTCGAGCCACGCGGTTCCGCGGCCGAAGATCTCCACGTTCAGCGTGCCGCGGTTCAGGTATTCGCGGTTGAGGTCCGTGATTTCCAGTTCGCCACGCGCGGACGGTTTCAGTGACCGGGCGATCGCCGGGGCTTCACCATCGTAGAAGTACAGTCCGGTCACCGCGTAGTTGGAACGGGGATGGAGTGGCTTCTCTTCCAGTTCGAGCGGCCGTCCGGAGGCGTCCAGCACGACGACACCGTAGCGTTCGGGATCGCGGACGTGATAGGCGAAGACGGTTGCTCCCGAGGTCGCCTCGCTGGTGGCTTGCAGCGTCGTTGCCATGTTGTGGCCGTAGAAGATGTTGTCACCAAGAATCAGACACGAGGGAGCGCCGTTCAGGAAACTGTCGGCGATGATCAGCGCCTGGGCGATGCCGCGGGGCTCGGGCTGTTCCGCATACTCAAACCGGAGACCCCACTCGTTCCCGTCACTCAACAGCCGCCGATACGCGGGCAGGTCGACGGGAGTGCTGATCACCAGGATGTCGCGGATGCCGGCCAGCATCATGGTCGACAAGGGGTAGTAAACCATCGGCTTGTCGTAAACCGGCATCAACTGCTTGCTCACCACCCTGGTCGAGGGATGCAGCCGTGTCCCCGATCCCCCCGCAAGAATGATCCCCTTGCGCTTCGACATGCGATCGCTCCATTCCGAATGTTTGGTTGGTAGCCGTCCAAACTCCTCTAGCAATACCAACCCGAAGCGTGAGCGAGGGACGGATTCACGCTCAATTTCCAGACGCCCTCGCTGACGCCCTCGCTGACGCTTCGGGTTACTGTTAGAGGCCCTAAAATCCTGGACCGCTCTGCAAGATTCAGCCGATGCGGTCCTTGCCGACCCACGGTCGCAGGGCTTCCGGGACGACGATGCTGCCGTCCGACTGCTGGTAGTTTTCGAGGATCGCGATGATCGCGCGGGTCACGGCGATGGCGGTGCCGTTCAGCGTGTGAACGAACTTCGTCCCCTTCCAGTCGGGCGACTTGCAGCGGATGCTCAGACGCCGCGCCTGGAAGTCAGTGCAGTTCGACGCCGACGTGATTTCACCCCATTCACCCGCCTCGCCGCGGCCGGGCATCCACGCTTCAAGGTCAAACTTGCGGTAGGCGGGTCCGCCGAGATCACCCGACGCGATGTCAAGCACCCGGTACGGGATGCCGAGTCCCTGAAAGATCTCTTCTTCGATCGCGACGATTTCATGGTGAACCGCATCCGACGCCGCGATGTCCGGCGCGGTGAAGCCGAACATCTCGATCTTCGTGAACTGGTGGACGCGGTAGATGCCGCGCGTCGCCTTCCCCGCCGCTCCCGCCTCGGTACGGAAGCAGTGCGAGATGCCGGCCACTTTGATCGGCAACTTGTCGATGTTGAGAATCTGATCCCTCAGCATGCCGCCGAGCGTGATCTCAGCCGTTGCCACCAGACAGAGGTCCGTGCCGGCGATCGAATAGATCTGCGTCTCGTTCCCGCGCGGCTGGTATCCGGTCCCTTCGAGGATCTCCATCCGAGCCATGTCAGGCGTCGTGTGCAGCGTGAACCCGTGCTTGACCAGCTTCTGAACGGCGTACTGCGTGAGAGCCAACTCCAGCAGTACCGCTTCATTCTTGAGGAAATAGAACCCGCTTCCCGTCACGCGCGCCCCGGCTTCCAGATCGATCAGGTCGTGCTTCTCGGCGAGGGCCACGTGATCGAGCGGCTTGAAGTCGAACTTCGGAATCGTCCCCCAAGTCCGCACGGTTTTCGAATCGGCTTCCTCACCGAGCGGCGCGTCGGGATGAGTCAGATTCGGAATCGTCATCAGCGCGGCCCGGACATCAGCCTCGACCTTGGCCAGTGCCGCATCCAACTGCGTGACACGTTCCCGCAGAGCCCGGCCCTTTTCGATCAGCCCCTGCTTGTCCGCCGGCGCGGCCTTCGGGATCAACGCCGACGTTTCCTTCTGTTCGTGCCGCGTCTCGTCGGTCTGGATGATCAATGCCGACCGCCGGTCCCGCAGCGACACGATGTGATGCAGGTCCGCCTGAACATGGCGACGCTGACAATTCGTCCGGATCGTCTCGATGTTGTCACAAACAAACTGAAGGTCGAGCATCTTTGGTCCATCAATCCAGGAGAGCAAGCGGCTACTTGACGATTCGAGTCAACGACCAAGGTAACCCCGCAGCGGCCAGAAACTTTCGCGACTTGAATCCGCCCGATCCGCCGCTCGGGTTGACTGGCTGGTTGTGCGTCTATTGTGCGTACAACTTCAGGAACCGTGGATCAACATCCGGAGGTGGAGTCGAGTCATACTGTGCAAACAGAATCTCATTCTCCAACCAAAAGCGAGAGAGGAACGCCTCGAATGAAACGGCCCAGATTTGGAAGTCCGTTTCCTTCAGGTCTTCAATCTCGCATTCCATTTCGTCCGCGTCAAAATACTCGTACGACGATACCACGCAATGATCCGACGCATCTTCGTTTGTGTAAATGTACCAGTATGCACAGCCCTGTTGATCAGCGAGAAAACGGATCAAGAACCCGTTTCCAAACGGCAACACGGATTCGGCGACGTCTAGGTAACAAGCGGTGACCGAGCGCAGATGGTCGTGAAGAGCTGGATTGCCGATGAACCTAACGAATTCATTGGGAAGCGTAATTCCGTGCTCTTTTGCGGAAGCGATCACGGATTCAAGCTGTGATGGAAGCTCGCTGGCGCTGCGTTCGCCAATGGCCCATTCACTGTGCCGTGGGGTTTTGGTGAGCCAATTGAATGAGCCATCAAACGTGTGCGGCAGCTCTTTGAGTTCAGCTTTATTCGTGAATGGCGAGTCAGTGGGGAGCATCGATTCTTCTTTGCTGCGTAACGAATGAGGTGATCTTCAGCAATTGTTCGCAACGGATGCCGCCGAGCTTTCAAGACTTTATCTTCATCGCCGCCAGTTTCTCCCACAGCCGGGCGCTGGCCGCGATGCCGCGGTGAAAATCGGCCACCGTGAAATGTTCGTTCGGGCTGTGCAGGTTGTCGGTGTTCAGGCCCCAGCCGAGCAGGAGTGTATCGACCCCCAGCACATCCTTGAAGGTCTGCACCACCGGGATCGAGCCCCCTTCGCGGATCAGCCGGACACGGTCGACGCCCCACGCTTCGCGCACTGCCTCGGCCGCCGCTTCGATGTACGGGCTGTGCGGGTCAAACACAAACGCCGGGCAACCGTGGTCGCCGGTGAACTCGAAACCGAGCGACGCCGGACACTGTGATTTCAGGTACTGATGCAATGCCTCGGTCAGCGCGTGAGGTTCCTGATCCGGCACCAGACGGCAGGTGATCTTGACCGTCGCCTTCGACGGCACGATCGTCTTGGGTCCGACACCCGTGTAGCCGCTGACCAGGCCGTTCACTTCGCAGGTGGGACGAGCCCAGCGGCGTTCGATCGTCGAATAGCCCGCCTCGCCCGCGACCTCCGTGATTCCCAATTCCTTCTTGAAGCCCGCTTCGTCGAAGCCCAGATCGCGAAACTGCTGGCGTTCGGTGGCGGTCAACTCAACAACCTTGTCGTAGAAGCCGGGGATGCGCACCCGGCCCTGGTCATCGTGCAGTGACGCGATCAACCGCGCGATCCCGACCGCGGGATTGGCGACTGCGCCGCCGAAGATCCCGGAATGCAGATCCTTGCACGGTCCGGTCAGTGTGACTTCGACCGCGAGGATGCCGCGCAGCCCGTATGTGATCGCCGGCTGGCCGGGGGCGTACTGGCTGGTGTCGCTGACGACGGCAACATCACAACGCAGCCGGTCCTTGTTCGCTTCGAGAAAGTCTTCCAAGTTGCGGCTGCCGACTTCCTCCTCCCCTTCGATGACGTATTTCAAGTTCACCGGCAGACTCCCCACCGCACGGAGCCACGCTTCGGCCGACTTGATGTGCGTGAACATCTGCCCCTTGTCGTCGGTGGCCCCGCGCGCGTACAGCAGGCCGTCGCGGAGGGTCGGTTCAAACGGCGGCGTGGTCCACAGATCGAGCGGATCGGCCGGCTGCACATCGTAGTGGCCGTAGACCATCACCGTCGGAGCACCGGGCGCCTTCAACCATTCGGCATAGACGATCGGGTGTCCCGCGGTGTGAACGATCTCGGCCTTGAATCCCAGGTCGGCGAGTTGACGGTGGATGAACTCCGCCCCGCGCCGCATGTGCGGCTTGCATTCGGGATCGGCGCTGACGGTCGGAATCCGCAGCAGCTCTTTCAGTTCTTCCAGGAATCGATCGGCGTGCTGGTCGAGATAGTTGGCAACAGCGGCAAGCATGTGGCTGATCCTCCGTGACGGCGAGTTCGGTTGGAGTGGGTTTGCGGGCCATCGTGAATGGCGTTGCTGGACTGCCGGACCCGGCATCCGGAAACGACCGCCGTTCAAGTCGTCGAGAGAATACTCGCCGGGCACGCGTGGCGAAAGCACGCCCCGGTTCAGTTCGAGTTTCGCACTTTTTGGAGTGCGGGGATTCATCACCGCTTTCATTTCTGGCTTGGCCAGCACATTTCTCTCATCGCCGCATGCGGCTTGATCGATCCAGCACTCCGACCAACATGAGAAATGAAAGCGGCAATCAATTGCCGCACTCCAAAAAGTGCGCAAGTCGAATTCAGTCGTCGTCACAATTCGTCCCGTTGGCGTAGTGGCTAAACATCCCAACGGAACCTTTCCGCGCGGCGTAGGTTCGCCGTGCCGCTGATAGCGTTGGTTGACCGTGTCGAATTGCGGTCCGTACGATGAGACCGCGCCTCACGCGGAATGAATGCATCCCTCTTGCGAGTCTGACAGTGACAACCTCCGAACCGGCCGACGACGGACAACTCCCCCCCAGCGAGGTTCCCCCTCCGTCCGATTCGTCATCCGATCCGACGTCGGTTCCGACCGGGGCTGCCTCGACATCCGCACATCCGGACGAAATGTCACAACCGGCGAATCCGCCGACCGCCGACGAGGGGCTGCCGGAATGGGAGCCGCTGACTCCGGAACTGGTCGAGGACGAGGCGATCCGCGGAGACTTCGTGATCCGTTGGGCCGTCGTCGGATTGGCCATGCTGTTGGGATTCGCACCGATCACGGAAACGCGAACGCTGGTCCATGTTCGCACGGGTGAATACCTGGCGACACACGGACTGTTGCCGCCGGCGAACGACGTGTTCTCTTACACCGCCAGCGATCGGCGGTGGGTCAACCTGTCGTGGTTGTTCGACCTGGTGGCGGCGGGAGTGCATTCGATCGGCGGCGGCATCGGCCTGTCGATCCTTCAAGGCGTGCTGGCGGGAGTCGCCTTTGGACTGGTCGCGCACACATACCGTCCGGGAATCCGCACGTGGTGGGGTTCGATTTGCGCGGCGCTCGCACTGTTGGCGTGTTACCCGCAGTTCACCGCGCAGCCCGAGTTGATCACGTTGGTCGGATTGAGTGTGCTGTTGTGGCTGCTGCTCCGTATGGAACAAACGGGGAGCCCCCGGCTGCTCTGGTCGACTGTCGCCGTGGTCTGGTTGTGGTCGCAATGTGACCCCCGCGCGTTTCTCGGTTGGCTGCTGTTGTTGGCGATGGCGATCGGCGAAGCGCTGCGACGGGGCGACGATGCCGGACAGCGCCGCGCACTCTGGCTGCGTGTGGCGCTGGCCAGTCTCGCCGTCACCGTGATCCACCCGTTTCTCTGGGAATCGTGGTTGTCGCCGATCCGCCTGTTCGCCATCGACTATCCCGCGCTGCAGCAGGCGTTCCCCCGACCGAGTGCCGTCGAGATGGCCTTCTATCCGATCACGCTGCCGGCGTTCTGGTTTTCGATCAACCATGATTCGATCGCCGCGCTGGTGCTGTTTGCGGCGACCGCCGTCTCGCTGGTGTTGAACCGCGAGCGTCTGCATCCCGGCCATCTGATCGCGTTCGTCGCCTTCAATCTGTTGGGTGTGATGGCCACTCACGAACTGGCGGCGGCGAGTCTGGTGAACTGCGTTCTCTGCACGGTCAATTCGCAATCGTGGTACCGGCACCGGTTCGGCCAGGTCTACTCGGTCGACTGGCGCGAGTTGCTGTTTTCGCGCGGGGGCCGGGCGGTCACCGTGGTTTGTTTCTTCGCGCTGGCCTGGCTCATGATCAGCGGCCGGATCGACGGCCCGGCCGGTCGGCGGACCGGCCTGGGGTTCGATGAAGGATTGCAGGTGCAGATGGATTCGTACCGGCAGATCGCCGGAGACCGCGGTGAGCAGCGGCAACTCGACGACCGTCCCTTCCATTTTGTGGCCCGGCAGGGAGACCTGTTGATCTGGTCGGGGCAGAAGTCCTTCGTCGACACGCGCGCCGGTCTGTTCAGCGGCTCCGGCGACAGCGACCTCTTCGAACTGCACGACCGGACCCGCACCGCGCTGCAGCAGAAGCGCAAGAGCCGGCCGGGGAGCGGTGTGCCGGACGTCTGGAAGAAGACCTTTGAGAAATACCAGTTGACGCACGCCATGCCGCGCTTGAGCGGTCCGGTCCCCGCGCCGGACTACATCACATTTGGCGACCTGCTGTCGTCGCGCGACTGGGCGCTGACGGATCTGACCGCCTCGACCTGCGTCTACTATCGCGACGAAAAACGCGCTCCGTTGGGTGAGTACGTCTCGCAACACCGGCTCGACTTCGTCAAGCAGGCGTTTCGCACGGCCGACAAGGTGCCGGAGACCGCCCGTGTCTGCGCGAAGCCGGCGACGATGTCCGACAGTTTGTTCTCTGTGCGTCAGCCGCGCCATCCGGCCGGAATTCAGCGGGCCGCGCACTATGTGCAACTGGCCGGGGCGAACGGCGAGATCCCGCCACAGATGCGGGCCGCGTGCGCGATCCTGGCGGTACGGCACGCGACCGCGGGACTGCGCGAGGACTCGAATTCGGCGGACGGATACCGGTCGCTGGGTCAGGCCTATGTGATCTTGGATCGCGTCGAAACCAGCCTGATGAGCGGGGCGGGGATGCGCTGGTTCAGCGCGGCGCGGTACTACCAGGCCGCCGCCGCGCTGCAACAGGCGGCGCTGCTGAAACCCGATGACCCGCTCATCCGGTTGGATCTGCTCAGTTTGTTCGAACGCTCGCAACGCGGTGAACTCGCGTTGGAAACCATCCGGCACATCAAGCGCATCCGTCCGGTCACCGCGCAATCCACGGAGGAGGAACGCAGCCAGCGCGAACCCCTGGTGAAACTCGAATTCACACTCGATGAGAATCTCGCGAAGATCGAAAGCCGGGTCGATCAGGAACTGCAGAACGGGGCGGACCGGTTCCAAGTCGCGGCGGCGGCCTATCAGATGGGAGCCGTGCGGCTCGCCATCCGGACTCTGGAAGCGGACGCGATCTACAAGGAGCAATCCGCCATCGGCAGGATCGCGCTGGGGACGTGGCTGATCGAAGCGGGGCGCGTGCAGGAGGGGATGGAGGCTCTGGAACAGGCGTCGGTCTCGGGGGGAATTCCGGGCTGGCGCGACTCCGTCGCCACCTCGATGCTCGTCAACGCCGAATACAACCGCGCGATCGAACTGTGGCAGGACCAGGTTCGCGAGACGAACACGAGCAGCACTCAAGCGGCGCTGCTGACGCTCCCCTTCCTGACCCTGAACCCCGTCTGGTTGAGTTCCGACCAGTACCCGTTCACCCACGTTGGCGCGGCGGGCGACATCGTCGGCCGGGTCCGCGCCGAAAACGGGACGCTGACGTTTCAGATCGGACTGGCCCAACTGGAACAGGGTGACGTCGCCGCCGCGACCAAGTCCCTGCAATACGTCCACGACAACGCGCCGTACTCTCAGTTGCAGCCGCTGCTCAAGTTCTATCTGGAAGTCCTGACGGACAAGAAGATCGCGGTCGCGCCGTTCGAACCGCCGAAGTTCGAGGAGTTTGAACCGCTGGGCAACGAGCCGGCAGCAAAGCTTGACACCGCGACCAAGTCCGGAACACCGGCCCCGGTTAAGCCGCCAGCAACGACAACTCCCGAGAAGAAGCGGGATTAGACCTCAATCAAGCATCTTTTTTTGGGAGTGCTCCGGCTTTCTTTGGGAGTGCTCCGGCTTGACGGAGCTTTGGAATTTTGGATTGCGGCGAAGCCGTCTTGGCGATCCACTCGAACCGGAAATATCGCAGACGTCAAAGAAAGCGGCCGGGCCGCATTCCAAAGCTCCGTCAAGCCGGAGCACTCCCAAAGTTCGCGTGATTCAGGGTCAACCACCCGTCACTCCAACACCGCGCGGACATCGGCTTCGGGGATGTCTCCGAATGTTTTGACTTCGCCGAGCCGCGTCGGGAGCACGAACCGCAGGCTGCCCGAGACCGCTTTCTTGTCGAGGCGCATGCGCGACAGGATCGCGTCGGCCGACAAATCGATTCCGGGTGGCAGGGCGGTCGGCAGGTGCAGCGCCTGCAACAACGCGACCTGCCGCGCGGTGACGCTGGCGTCGATCAGGCCGCGCCGTTCGGCCAGCCGGCTGGCGTGGACCATGCCGATCGCGACCGCCTCGCCGTGCAGCAGTTCACCGTAACCGCTCAGCGCCTCAAAGGCGTGGCCGAAGGTGTGGCCGTAGTTGAGGACCGCGCGCACGCCGCTCACTTCGAACTCGTCCCGTTCGACGACGTCCGCCTTCAACTGGCAGCTCCGCGCGATGATGTGCCGCACCGCGTCGGGCCGGCGCGCGTTGATCGCCTCGACGTGCTGTTCGAGATACTCGAAGAACGCGGCATCCAGGATCACGCCGTACTTGACGACCTCGGCCAGTCCCGCGTGATAGTCGCGGTCGGGGAGCGTTGCCAGGGCCGCGGTGTCGATCAGCACGCCGATCGGCTGATAGAACGCGCCGATCATGTTCTTGGCGAGCGGATGATTGACCCCGGTCTTGCCCCCGACCGAACTGTCGACGGCCGACAACAACGTGGTGGGGATCTGCACGAACGGCAGACCGCGGGTGTAGGTCGCGGCGATGAAGCCGGCCGCGTCACCGACGACGCCGCCCCCCACCGCGATGATCACCGTCCGGCGATCGGCCTGCATGGCGATCAAGCGGTCGTAGACTTTCGCCACGATGTCCAGTGATTTGGAAGTCTCACCCGCGGGAAGGATCTCGGTCTCGCAGCGCCAGCCGCCGGCTTCCAAACTGCCGCGCACCGTGGCGGCGTGCGAATCGGCGATGTGCGAATCGGTGACGATCAGCGCGACCGGCTGCGGCGCTGGCGGCGCGTTCGCAGCCAGCCAGGCACTGCCGCGCGGCGGGCGCTGTTTGCACGCCATCGACGACATGCCGTCGCGCTCGACCCACCAGCGGCGCAGCAGTCCGGCACAGTCCGACAGCTTGTTGCTGACGATCGGGATCTCATAGCTGCGCGGGCCGAGATCGACACGGATCACGATTTCATCGGTTGCGGACACGGTGAGATCCTGGAAGTGGCGAGGGACGAGTTGTGAGAGCGTGTGAATCTTTCAAGTTCGATGGCGGTCCAGCACAAGATGTCGCGTTGGCTTTAGCCGACGCGGTACGACATCTGGCGTGGGTTGAAACCCACGCTACAAAGATTCACAAGTTCTGACTCCTGACCCCTTCCCCAAGAAAGTCGTTCCGTGTCCGACCTCGTTGTTCCCGATCGCCGCCTCTTCACGATCGGGCATTCCAATCACACGGATGAGCATTTCATCGGGCTGCTCAAGCAGCATGAGATCGACGTGCTGGTCGATGTGCGGA
>JAYTIB010000222.1:0-14693 GCA_043732205.1 Schlesneria sp.
AGACGAAAGACGTTGAACCGAATCGCAGCGTCCCCCTGGCTCATGGCACGCGGATTCAATTCGCCAGCTCAACCGCCGAGATGGTCTTGTAAAGCAGGGCTGGCTGGCATCGCACGGCAGGATGGTCTGCAGTTTCGAGGGATGGACCTCCACGTCGAATCTCGCGGGCGATGGAATCGCCACGGCGAACGGCGGCGGAGTCGAAGCAACTCCCGCAATCCGGCGACAGTACACATGCTCGGTGATCTCGGCCGCGTGCCGTCCGTAGTCGTCAGACATATCGAGTTTTTGAAAACTGAACTGCCCGAACACCGCGTCACTCAAGACTTCCCAGCCCGATTCGTGGCGCACGGCGTCTCGAACCGCCGACTCGTATCTTTCGCGGGCTTGCTCGTCGTCGAGCAATGCCAGCGGATCGACTTCAGGCAACGCCAACCGAAAGTCGCGCTTCATCAACTCCCGCAGGCAGAAGTTGGCACGGTTCAAATTGGGTCGCAACTCAAAGGAAGCCCCCTCACCCTAACCCTCTCCCCCGAGGACGGAGGGAGAGGGGACAAGAACGGTTAATTCTCATCGAGCGACAGCTTCCAAGGTGCAGTGGCTCCAATTCGTTCCAGACACACCGGAACCAGCAGCAGCGGCGAGAGCCGTGGCTCATCGCTGTGCTCCGCCTCAAACCATTTGAGGAAGCCGAACGCGACGAACAACACGTTGACGCCCTGCTCGGACAATGACGTGCGGGCGTTCAGGGACATCCGGTTCAGGCGGTTCCCCAACGCGCGATCCTGTAAGTCGGTCAACAGGTGATTGGAGGACAGTGCTCGCGATTCCAAGCACTGCTCCAGCGTGATGCGCGGCTCGACGGGTGGCGGTCCTTCCCCCTTCGATGCCTGTTGAGAAAGGGAGGGCGAGGCTCCCGCCGAGCCGTGCGCGCGGGGAACATCGCTCGTTGCTTGCGGCTCGGCGGGAGCCTCGCCCTCCCGAACGATGTCATTCAACAGGCGGGGAGATGCGAACAGCGATCACTGCGGCGGTCCGCTGTTGTCTTCAGCGGACTCATTCGCATCGGGCACCAGTTCGCGTTTCCACACGAACGTCAGGTCGGCCCCGCCGAGTAGGCCGCTCCAAACCTGGCCGGGCGATGGATGCTCCAGACGGATTGCGGCACGCGGCCCCATCTTGCAATTGACGAGTTGATTGCGGTTCGTGAGATCCAGCAGCTTTCGCCGCCACTCTTCGATGCGACCGAGAAGATCATTGGCCATGCCGATTCTTCACTCATCTTGTCAACACGCCTTGCCGCCGAGCGGTCAGTGTCACTGTATCCATCTTTGGAGTGAAGATCAGCCGTTCACACCAATCCGAATCAACTCGACGTGGCGACGCGCGAAGAGGCCGACACTCGCTTCGGCGTGCAACTGGCGGAACTGGTCCCGAAGAACGGCCAGCCGTTCGCCCGCTGGAAACCGGCGAAGGGCAAGACGCGCACCGCGAAGGTGACGACCGGGAAGGATGGCTCGCCGCGCATCGTCGACGAAGCGGGGACCTACATCGCGAAGTTTCGGGACGGCTCGGGGCTGGTCTGCGAAGTCTCGACCGGCTGCCGCGATGAGGCTGCCGCGCGTTCCCGCCGGGCTGGTCCGCATCCTCGACCGGGACTTGCAAGCCGCGGGCATCGACAAGCGGGACGAACGCGGACGAACCATCGATGTCCACGCCCTGCGACATTCGTTCGGGACGCTGCTGAGCAAAGGCGGGGTGATGCCTCGCACGGCTCAAGCGGCGATGCGTCACAGCAAGATCGACCTGACGATGAACGTCTACACCGATCCGAAGTTGCTCGACGTGTACGGGGCGTTGGACTCGCTCCCGTCACTCGATTGGAAGTCGTCACCCTCGACCGAACGCCAGACGATGCGAGTGACCGGAACGGATGCCCGCGATGTTTCGGCAGACTCCAGACAGGCCGTCAATTCGGTTGCACCAGTTGTTGCACCAAACACTGGCAAACGGGGGCAATCTGTGTCGTTTCCCGTCATCTCATCAGCCGATGGCGATGAAAAGAAAACGAGAAGAGTGACGCTCGACAAACGCCTGTTTTCCAAGGGAAAAGCCCTGTTTGCAGGGGCTGCGAACAGGGCTTCAGTGAGGTATCCCCGGGAGGGCTCGAACCTCCAACCTTCGGCTTCGGAGATTGAATCGGGGTATCTGCCAAATGCTCACAAACCACTGTTTTTCAGGGCTGAAGCATGATTCTGATGAGCTTTGCAAATCGTTGCAGGTCACAACAAACCACGACAAGTCACAAGGGTATTTGCACCCAACAAACTCAACTGTGGTGGAAGTGGTAGTCGCCTCACTGCCACCGATGATGCTCCAAGGTTTGGGTGAGTCAGTGGGGCTTCTCGTGCCACGCCGCACTCATCAGACTCGACGGCCTTCACGCCCACATCCTGGCAATCCTCCGCCTGATATCCGCCGTCGTCACATCACCCGCCGCATCAGCCTGCGGGAAGCCCAGCGTGGGCCGCCTCACGGTCGCCGACTCAAACCACGGCAGCAGGCCGGCGGTCGTTCTTCGTCGGGGAATGGATCCGGTAGTACGAGAAAGCATGCCGTACTGGTCCCCAAGCGCCGCGATCCTGTGCCATGTCAGCCACCCATCTTGGGCGGTTTCTCTTGCTCCTTGCATCAATTATGCACTGAACCACTGGATATCGTCGGAAGGAATCGGACTGTTTGTGTGATCACGAGAAGGCGTTCTTCTGCCACAGGTGACGGCTCCGAAATGGAAGAGAAGGTACAGCGTCGGAGAATATCGAGGAGGGATTCAAGAGAGTCAAATCCGCCCCTCAAAAGCCAACTTCGAACGTCGTTGTCTCATTGATTGTCCACAACCCGCTCATCGTCAGAAATGGGCTTCTTCCGTGCCATTTTCAGTCTCGCGGGATTCCTCTCGAGACGACAACCGAAATCACTTCGCAGCAAGCCCCGCTTTTCGTCGGATGGCCGCGAACATCTCGTCAGATATGGCCTTCATCCCTTTGTCGCCGGGATGGGCCGCGACGCCTGCATGTTCGATCTTCCGTTCTGAACTGGCAGCATTCGATTTGTCACCTCCCAACTTGGCGATGTCTACGAACGTGACGCCTGCATCGGCACTCGCCTTCCGCAGGATGTGATCCTTCGTCTGATTCGGCCAGAACGAACTGCGGACGAAAATGGCGGGTTGTCCATGCTGTTTGAGCACCGACAAGAGCCTTGCGAATGCTGCGGCAAAGCTGGCCCGTGCCTCATCAGTGGCTGGTTCGGCAACATTTTCTCCGATGGCCACGATCACCAGTTCCGCGTTGAAGTGCAGTTCCTCCTGGAACTCCTTTTCGATGTCGAAGGTGTCATATCCACGCTCGAAGTCGGCGATGTTCCGGACTTTTGTCTCCGGCTTCGTTCCGGCGGCCCCGGCAATGTCCGCGGTGAGCAGATGCACAAAGTCCTTCTCCTGCGCGCTCGCTGCCATCCCCCAATTACCAGTCCAGCCGATTGCCGGAGCAGGAGCATGCAAAGTGATGCTATTGCCGAGAAACAACACCTTCGCGACAGGCAGCCTGCCGATCATCGGCTTCCCAGACGGTCTGTCATCCGCCCACGTCACCGCCAGCGGAGCCAGCAACAGAATGTAGATCGCCAAGATCTGTTTCATGGACCGGCACTTTCGATCGAATTGAGTTTTGTGCAGCACAGTCAGTGATTTGGTCATTCGTGAAATGATGTGGAACGACCGCCAGAGTGTGCATGGGACCTTGTACGATCTCCATGAGTCACCCGATATTGGAAGTCTGCCAAACACATGTCACGGCGCAGCCCAAAAGTGGAGTTCACCCAGCGAGTCGCCACAGATCAAAACGCGGCCTTCGTTGCCGATGCGCGTGGTCACGGGGATCGCACCCGAGACCTCGAACGTTTTCTTCTGTTGACCATCCGGCCCCCACAGGCGAACGACTCCATCACGGCCCGCCGTCAGCAGGTTGCCGTTTCCATCGAAGGACGCGCCGAGCACGCCGTTTCGCAGCCGTCCATAAACGCCTTCGGGCCGCTTTGGCGGGTGAGCGTTGGGCTTCGAGATCGCGGGCCAGCCATCGACGACATCCCACCAGATCAACAACCCGTCTTCGCCAGCCGTCGCCAGCACTCGGCTGTCATTGCGCCAGTGCAGAGACGGAATCGACGCCTTGTGCTCGGCCAGCGTCAGCAAGATGCCGCCGGTCTTTGGTTCCCACAGATGCAATCCGCCCGAACGATCCGCCGTCGCCAGCTTGTTGCCGTCGGGACTGAATCCGATCGCGGTGATCCAATCGGTGTGGCGAGCCAGCTTGTACTTCAGCGCGCCATCGCTCGTGCCATAGACCTTGACGAACTTCCCCGAGCCACCGATCGCGACCAACTGCTGATCGGGACTGAGATCGGCCGCGAGGACCGCATCGAGTTCATCGCCAATTTCGGCCACCCGCTTGCCCGTGCGAACGTCGAACAAAACCGCTTTGCCCGACTGCACCGGTTTGCCGCCCGCCACCAGCAAGACCGCTCCGTCGCGGCTGAAGCGAATGACGTGCGGGACTCCTTCGGGGAACGGCAAGACTCCGAGTTCCTCATGCGTTTGGATGTCGATCAATCGGACATGCTCTTGCCCGGCGACAGCGACCAGTGGTGCCCACGGGCTCGCATCCATCGCGACGATCGGCAGCTTGTGTTTGAGTTCCGGCAGCGTCACGGCCGGCAACTTCACCGGCATCGGCGGCGGCCCGTCCGGCTTGGTCATCGCCCCGGCCGTCGGCTTGAAAGTGAGATCGCGGTTCGTTGCGAGCGACTTACTCCCCGCCGATTCGCGCAACCCATCCGTGATCCACGCGAGAATCAATTTGACTTGAGCTTCCGGCAGCGGCGGTTGATTGAGCGGCATCCGCGCTTCAGCGTCTTCGTTCGTGATCGCTTGATAGAGCAAGCTCGCACTGGCACGCCCGGCGACGACCGCCTTGCCGCCGCTGCCCCCCTTGAGGGCTGACTCGAAGTTCTGGAGGTTCAAGCCCGCCTTCTGCTGATCGTCTCCATGACACTTCAAGCAATGCTGCCGAAAGATCGGCTTGATGTGATCGTTGTAATTGACCGGGGTTTTGTCGGCGGCGAAGGCCACCGAGGTCAGGCCGATCAGCGTGAGAGCGATGAGTTGTTTCATGGTTTCTTCGTGTGGTTTAGGGGAGGAGGGGAGGAGGAGAGAGGGGAGGAGGAAATTCAAATCCTCCTCACCTCACCCCCTCCACTCCTCCACTCCTCCTCCCCTCGCTCAATGATTAAATCCAAACTCGGTCGATTGCAGCAGACTTCCAAAAATGTCCTCGAACACTTTGCGATCCTTCACGTTGTCCCCGACCAGTTCACGCATCGCCGTTCGTTCTTCCGAGGTCGGCTTGCGGCTCAGCGTGCGAACGAAAAGTTCTTCGATGATCTCTTCCGGGGACTTCCCGACCGCCAACAATTTTGGAACGACTTGCCCGCCGCCGACTCGGCCGTCGATCGTGTCGCCGACCAACAGATGCAACGCTTGCGACAGGTTCGATTCGGTGCGTGTTTCGCACACGCAAATCGAACCGCGTCGCGAGCGGCCGAACGTCGCGAAGAACGGATCGCCCGCGTTGGGGCCTTCGGTGTCTCCCGGCGTGCGCGGGTAGTACTGGATCGCCTTTGTTCCGCGCGGAAAGTAGGAGAAGCCACGCTCGCTGCTCGTTGCCACGACGATCGCATCGAGCAGCACATCGGCTCGCAGACGACGCAAGCGGCTGCGTGAGAACTGGCGCGTGTCTCCCGAGTTTGTTGCGTTCGGCTGGCTCGCAAGCTGATAGACGCGCGACGTGCAGATGTCTCGGATGAGCGCCCGCAGATTGAAGTTGGATTCCGCGAAGCGTTTCGCCAGCGCGTCGAGCAGCGGCTTGTTCGTCGGCGGGTTGCTGATCCGCATGTCATCGACCGGTTCGACGAGTCCGCGGCCGAAGAAGTGCGCCCAGACTCGGTTGGCATAATTGCGTCCGAAGTGCGGATTGTCCGGCGCAGCGAGCCATCGCGCCAGGGCTTGCCGCTTGTCGCCCATCTCTGGAACGGGCGCTTCTCCGCCGAGCACCGTCGCCGGGATCGGGCGGTCATCGACCAACTGTTTCGCCGGCGGCATCGAACGGTCGTTGAAGATATACATCTCGCGCGGCTCAGCCCCCAGCTTGCGCTTCATGCCGGTGAAGAAACTCACGAAGCCGTAGTAGTCGCTCATCGTCCAACGATCGAACGGGTGGTTGTGGCACTCGGCACATTGAATCTGGATGCCCATCGTGAGCTGCGAGAAGTTGGCCGCGAACTCCTTGGGCGTGAACCGCGGACTGTGGACCAGCATCGTGTAGAGATTGGCCGGACCGTTCGTCAGGTTGCTCCCCGTCGCAGTGACTTGATCGGCGACGAACTCGTTGAAGGGCCGGTTCGATTTGATCTGCTCGTGAATCCATTGGTAGTACGCTTCCGCCGCTTTCACGTCGGTCCCCGTCGGCGCGTACCCGCCCCCCATCAGCCGCACCCACTCGGCCCAAATCGCAGTCCACACCTGCGAGAACTCTTCGCTCGCGGTGAGCTGATCGACCAAGGAGTCTCGCTTCATCGGATTTGCGTCGCTGAGGAACGCGCGGTACTGCTCGACCGTCGGCGGGACGCCCGCCAGATCGAGATAGACGCGACGCACAAAGGTCTCATCATCGCACACTGCTGACGGCAGCAGGTGCAACTTTTGAAGCCGGTCGTAAACCAACTCGTCGATGTAGTTGTTCGTCGGCGGATTGCTCCACTGATACGCCGAGTCCTTCGGCAGCACGATGACTTCCGAGCCGATCGTGAACCGGTTGAATCTCGCGAACACAAACGTGTCGCCCCGTTTTCCGGGAGTCACGATGCCGTCAGTGCTGATGGTTGCAGTGTCGGGATTGTTCGACACGAACAACGCCAGCTTGCTGACATCGCGCGTGGTCCCGTCCGAGTATCGAGCCGTCACGACCGTCGGCTTCGCGGCCGCTCCAACATCGAACAGCAGGCGATCCGGTTCGAGCTTGATCTCCACCGGCTCCGGCACATTCGCGGGATCATCGGGAGCACCGGCCTCAATCCACTTGAGCAACGTCTGGTAATAAGGGCTTTCAACATCGAACCGCTTGCCGCCGGTATGCGGCACCTGCCCGCTCGCCTTCTTGAGCATCAAGCTCTCGCTCGGCGCGGCCACGTTGACTCGGCGACCGATCAACTCCTGAGTCAGCCGAAAGTAGTCGCCTCGCGCGTCATAGCCGAAGAGCGACAGCATGAAGCCGTCTTTCCCGCGCGCCGAACCATGACACGTCCCCGAATTGCATCCAGCTCGAAAGAAGATCGGCATCACGTCACGCCGAAAGCTCGGCGCTTCCGCTGCAAAGAGAGAAGCCGAGGAGCCGAGGAGTAAGCTAAGAAGGATGATCCGCATTTTCGTAGCACAGGCGGCCCGCCTGTGATTCCTTTCGTAGCTCAGGCGGCTCGCCTGAGAGTGTGTAAAAACCGAAGACTCAGGCGAGCCGCCTGAGCTACGGGGGTGGCCAACCCAACCATCCAGTCACCGTCCCATCCATCAGCAGACGATCGTGGCACGAGCAGTAGTACCAGTCCTCGTGCTTCGGCGTCAGGCCCGCATCCACCGGATTGGCGGCGATGTAATTCACAATTCGTTCGAGTTCATCTTCGTCGCGCACCCAATGATCGTAGGACTCGGCCTGCCAAAACTCACCGGTTCGCTGCAAGACTTTGTTGGCCTCGTGTGCCGTGTAGCTCTTCAAACTGTGCATGATCGCCGACAGCGGCGTGTGTCCATCTTTCTGTTCGCCGATGTCCTCATCCCGTAGCTCAGGCGGCCCGCCTGAGTCTTCCTGATTTTGCGAAGACTCAGGCGAGCCGCCTGAGCTACGGTCGATCGGCTGCAACAGCACATGCACGTGGTTCGGCATGACGCAGTACGCGAGCAAGTAATACTTCGTCCCATGATGGTGATACAGGTTTCCGCGAATGATCGCCGCGATGCGACGGTCTTGCAGCCAAAGCCGCTCACGGCTTCGGTCGAGATATCGGTCGTACTCCGCGAACAGCTTCTTATGGACGGTCTCTCGATGTCGATTTACCGGGACGTTGTCAGGCTTCTTGGCGAGCATCGACTCCTTCTTCGCATGGAGGTCATCGAGCACAGCCTGCGGCAGCGTTCCATGCAGGCGGTAAGTCACGAAGTGAATCGCCCCCGGCTTGTACCAATGCGGCAGGTTTCGGCGAGTGATGATTTCCTGTCGCATGGTTCGTCGTTTCGTAGCTCAGGCGGCTCGCCTGAGATTTGTGTTATTGGATGATGCAAACGTGATGAAGACTCAGGCGAGCCGCCTGAGCTACGGGACTCAGGCGAGCCGCCTGAGCTACGGGTCAACACGCAGCACTCCTCTCCCCAAACGCTGTTTAATTTCTTGGCCGTTCTCGACGAGTGTCACTTCGCACGAGAGTTCTCGATATGGCCCCAGTAACGTGTCGGGAGCCACTTCGATGTCGAACGCCAGCTCGGTCTGTTGAACCGCGAGCGTCGGTGATTTCCCAACGACGCGCACACCTTTCGGCAGGCCAAGCAGTTCGGCCGTCGCAACACCCTCGAACGGACGGCGATGCTCGACTTTCCAGACGACGCGGCCGCGTTGACCGCGACGCACGGCGGTTGGTTGCGATTTCAAATCAATGTGCGGATCGGCGACGTCGAACTTGATAAACGGCGTCGAGACACGCACGCGACCGACTCCGGTGTACCAACCGGAATCGATGCCGTCCGTCGTTGTGGCGACGAGTGCCAATTGAGTCGCTCCCAACGGTGCGCCGCCGCTGGCGGTCAGTGTGTAGACCGCTTCGTTCTTGTCGGCCGGAATCGTGATGGCCGGTCCGCCTGAGACTCCGCCGGGGAGCCATTCTGCTTGAAAGTCGATCGCTCCCGTGAAGCCGGCGTGACGTTGCACTCGCACATCGAGATCAAGCGAGCCGTTGCGGATCAATGGGATGCGCGGCTGAGTGACTTCGATCGTAAACGGCGATCGCTCGGTGACGGCCAGCACGTAACGATCGACTGAAACCGGATGCCACGCTCGACCGCCAGAGTGGCTGAGGAACGGGAAGGATTCTTGGCTGCGACTCCGTAGCACAGGCGGCCCGCCTGTGTCCTCTTCCGAAGGCAGGAGCAGGCGAGCCGCCCGCTCTACGTTCGCCGGCCTCGCTCGCACTTCAATCAATCGCGACTGCGGCTGCACATCGTCCGAGGCCACGAACTGCACCGGCACCGTCGTTTGGCCTGCGAGGATCGGCGGCACGATCATCTGCACGCCGTCGGGCAGTCCGGTCGCGAAGAGTTCCAGTGGGCCTCGATAACGATTACCGAGTCCTTCCTTGAGATTGAACGTGACCGTCCAGCGATTGCCGCGCGGCACGGTGGGAGTCGTCAGCCGCGGGCACTGCATCGAATCGATCACGCGAGCAAACAAGTACGTGTTGATCGAGTCGTGAACCGGTTCGATCTCGACGCGATACACGGACAAGGCATCGCCGAGTCCGCGCATGTCGGTCACTCCGAGCAAGTATTCGCCGTCGTCTTTCGGCTCCCAGACGAAGCTCGGATCGAGTTGCTCCTTGCGTTGAATGCTGCCGCTCGCAGAATAGAAGCGGCTGTTCGCGATCGGCGTATCGTCTCCTTCGATCTCAATCGTCTGACTTCCGGCGTGACGAATCCAAACCTTTGCATCGAGCGGCGAGCCGACGCTGCGTGCGAAGACCTCGACGGTGTAACGATCCCCCTTCTTCACAGTGAGCCGATAGACGTCTTCTTCAAACGGCTTCGCGATGATGCCATTGAATGCCGCAGGCAACGTAGCACAGGCGGCTCGCCTGTGTTCTTCCTCCAGCGACGCCGTTGAAGAAACAGCAGGCGAGCCGCCCGCTGCTACGTTGTTCTCGATCACGTTCGGCAGTGAAGAGAATCGAAACGGGAGCGGTGACGGACTGTCCGTAGCACAGGCGGCTCGCCTGTGTCCGGCGTCAGCCGGCTCGGAAACAGCAGGCGAGCCGCCCGCTGCTACGAGAATTTCGCCCGCCGGATCGCCGAGTAATCGCAGCGGTTGCCCCGCCGGGCCACCGGGTGGGAACGCCACCAGCGGTCTCACGAACGTCCCGATGTGCGCGAGGTAATTCACTTGCGAGTCGAGCGGCACGCTTTGCTGGATTCGCACGATGTAGTCGCCGTCACGCGGCGCGAGCGTCGAGATGATCGGGTCTTGCACATGCAACATGCTGTCGTCGTTGCGAGCGAGCAACTTGCCTTGCTCATCAAGGATTTGCACGCTGAGATCGTTCTCGGCTTCGCCATACGCGATCTCGGTCAGCCAGACCGAATCGACTTCGACCGAGATTCGCTCGCCCGCTTTGCGAGTGACTCGGAAGCAATCGGCATCCCCCTGAATCTGCCCGGCGATCGTCACGTTGCTCGACGGAATTGTTTCCGCCTGACTCGGCAGATCGTTCTTGCCGCGCGACGGCTCGGCTTCGGTGACGACCGGAAACGGAGTCACTCGAAACGTGCTGACGGTCGTCAGCTCGCGAGCGGTCCGCAGCCGAAATGCGTGGACTCCGACCGGGCAATCGGCCGCGATGCGAAACTTGCAGGTCACTTCCTGCTCGATGCGCGCCCCGTGATGCAGACTGCGATGAGGAATCTCCTTCGCCGCCGAGATCTCCACCGTCTCAATGCCGCCGCGATAGAAGATCGCTTCGCGAACGTCATTCAGTTCGACGCCCTGAATCTTCACCTCGACCGTGGTTCCACGTTGCCCGCCGCGCGGCATGACGCGTTCGATGTGGCGTTGGACCGGGCCAGCTTGCAGAGGGGAGGAGGGGAGGAGGAGAGAGGGGAGGAGGATTAGGGCGTGGAGCGTGGAATTGAATTTCGTTGCGTTCATTGTCGGCTTCTTTTTGCTTAGGGGAGGAGGCGGGAGGGGAGGAGGAGACGATTGGAAAGGCACTGTCTTTCCTCCTCACCTCCTCCCCTCCTCCCCTCCCACCTCCGTTAGCGAAGCGAGACGCTCCGCCACCCAAGCGGCATCGTCGGCGTTCAATGGTGGTCGAACGGCCGCGCCGTAGTTGAGGGCATAGTCGTAGCCGGCTCGGTCGTAGGTCGTCGTGAAGACCTCTTGCAGATCCAACAAGACATCGGGGTCAGGCTCGGCCAGCGGGATGGGGATCGATGGCAGGGGATCGCGCAGCGACCAGCCATAAACATCAATGTCTGGCCCTTCGGTCGGTCGCGAGACGAATGCGAAGTAGTCCCCCGGCTGCAACGGATCGGCGGTGGGCAGACGCTGGCCGCCCCGCAAGAAATCCAACTCGACCAAATTGGTCGTCGAGTTTTGCACGTTCGCCCGCTTGCCGAGGTATGCCGCCTGCCCGTCTCCGCGGGCCTTGTTCGACGGCGACAGCAATTCGATGACCGTGACGACTTCTCGATACTCTTTGGTTCGAATCGTCAGAAACGCCTGCCGCCGCTTGGGCATCGGCAACCGATTCCGAACCGGCGCGAGTGTCGCTACGGCCCCCCCAGCATATTCTCGCCAACCGTGTCCCGCGTCGGTCACAAAGACATCGGGAGCAATAATCTGCACGACCTCGTCTTCGTCGTGATCGTCGTCCGGCTGGGTCACATAGACGTAACGCTCGACGTTGACCAGATACTGAGGTCGCACGCGCGGCACGAGAAAGTCACTGATGATCGTGACAAACCGTGTGTGAAAGTCGTCCCACAACTGCGATTCAACGAACGGGTCAATACCGGGAAATGGGGATGGCATGTTGGCACCTCGTGCGGACAGGGGAGGAGGAGAGGAGGTGGGAGGGGAGGAGGAAGAACAAGGCTGTCTTTCCTCCTCCCCTCCACTCAGCATTACTTCAAAACCCACTTTTCAGCGTCGCGAATCATCCCCACCAACATGGCGATGATCTGGTCGTATTCCACATAAATCGGAGTCGCGACGTCCTTGTCCACATAGCCGCATTCCACGGCGAACTGAATCCAAACCTGCGTCTCCGCCGCCTCGGCCTCGGAGTCAGAAAACTTGCTCTTGAAATGGGCTTCATAGCGCCGCTTTCTCCAAGCTTCGGCGGTATTCGCACACACGCTTCGCGAGGCTCGTCGCATTTGATCGGTCAACGAATACGTCTCTTCCTTCGGGAACTTCTTCGACAAGTCAAACAACTGCATCGCCGCCGCGAACGCTCGCTTGTAGACGTCGAGTTCTGTGTGTTTCGTGACCATGTTGTCCTTTCTGAGGGGAGGGGCGAGGAGGCGGGAGGGGAGGAGGTAAAAAGAACTTGTCTTCCCTCCTCCCCTCCCGCCTCCTCCCCTCCTCACCTCAACAACCCCTTCACCAGCTTCCCGCCGTTGACGATCTCGATGGGGCGAGTGCCGAAAGCCAGCAACTCGTCATCGGCGTTGATGCCGAGTTGGTGATAGACGGTGTGCAGAAAATCTTCGAGCGGCACCGGGTCGCGAGCGGGTTCGCTGGCGGTGGCGTCGGAGGCTCCGTAGATCAGGCCGCGTTGAATGCCGCCGCCGGCCAAGATCATCGAGTACGACCTGGCCCAGTGGTCGCGGCCGTTGTCGTTGTTGACCTTCGGCGTGCGGCCGAACTCGGACGTGATCATGACCAGCGTGCTGTCGAGCAGGCCGCGCTGATCGAGGTCCGTCAGCAAACCGGCGATCGCGTGGTCGAGCGGCGGAGCCTTGTCCTCGAAGTCGGCCTTGATGTTCGCGTGACTGTCCCAGCCGCCGTAGTCGATCGTGACGAACCGCACGCCCGCCTCGACCAGCCGCCGCGACAACAGCAGCCGCTCGTTCACCGCCGCCGGTGCGTTGCGAGCCTTCAGCCGATAGCCGGTGCCGTACAACTTGCGAATGTGCTCCGGCTCGTCGCTCAGCGAGAACGCGGCTTGAGCCTTTGGCGACGTCAGCAATGTTTGCGCTTGCGCGAAGAACTCGTCCTGCGTGTTGAGCTGATCGACATCGCCATCGAGTTTGCGGAGCCGCTGCTCGACGATCTGCCGGGCGACACGTCGTCGTTCGAGTTGCTCCATCGTCAGACCGGCGGGCAACGAAAAATCCTTCACGCGGAATGGGCCGGAGTCCCCCGGATCGGCTCCAAGCTGAAACGCTCCGAACTTGCTGCTGAGGTATCCTGTCCCGCCAGCAAAACCATTCTGGTTCGGCACGGCGACGTAAGCCGGCATGTTCTCGCGCGGGCCGAAGTGTTGTGAGACGACCGCTCCCATCTGCGGATAGTCGATGACTGTTGTCGGCAAGTAACCCGTGAAGAGGTGATACGTCGCCAGCCCGTGATCGGGGATGCGGCACTGACACGATCGCACGACCGTGAACTTGTCGGCGATTTCCGCCATGCGGCCGAAGTGCTCGCTGAAGAGTTCGCCGGTCTTGGTCTTCGTGACGTTGAACGGTCCGCGATACTCGGCCGGCGCTTCCGGCTTCGGATCGAACGATTCCTGCGAGGCAAAGCCGCCACCCAAATTCAGATGGATGATGCTCTTCGCGGGGCCGTCTTTCTTCGCCGCCGCCCGCGCTTCACGACGCAGCAAGTCGCTGAGCGACAGCCCCAACGCCCCGCAAACGCCAACTCGCAAAGCCTGCCGCCGACTCATCTGCCTCAGTTGCCGATAATCCGAGCAACCCGCCCGATCGTGTTGTGGTGACGTGTTCAAATCAGTCCTCCGAACCGCAATGTCGATGCGAAAAGGCTGTGTTTCCTCGTTGAAGGCTGTGTTTCCTCGTTTGACGATTCTTCGTTTCGTCCATGGGGACGCTGGTTTTCTGGTACGAAGAATGCGGATGCCCGTCGTTGAAAACGCAACCGTGAACAACGCAGGCTACAGAGTTCCGAATGTGGTATCCAGAGTCCAGCCAACGACGATTGATGAGTCGGATACCCCGCCGGAGCCGTTCAAAACAAACCCCAACGGAAACGACATCGTCCCAGACGTGCAGGGGTCGCCGTCCATTCTGCAGAAACCCGTGAGGCGTCGAATCGCGATGTTTTGCAGAAGACCGGAATGGGAGCAAGACGCGACAAGGAGGACGGCGGTGAGCGGCTGGTGGCCGATCAAGTGGAGCTTTGTCGGCGGAATGCGGAGTTGCCGTGGCGGGTGTCGCCGAAGCTGGAGCGGAAACTGACCGAAGCCACCGAGTCGACAAAGATGATCACGAATGTCACGAAGCCGTCGATCACGATTCGTCGTCCGTCGCGGGCATCGGACACCGGCACGGCGATGTTGATCTTCCCCGGAGGCGGCTACTGGAATCTCGATTGGGAGGTCGAGGGCGCGGAAGTCGCAGACTGGCTGAACTCACGGGGAATGACGCACCAGCTTCCCAGCAACGAATTCCGACGGGATGCGGAGATCGAGCAGTTCGTGCTTGAGAATCAAATTGAGAAGTTCAAAGGGAGTGTCTGGGTGATTGAGGAACTGGCTCGAAACAACTTCCCGTGAGCGGCAGGGCGCTAGCCGCCGGTGGGTTG
>JAYTIB010000223.1:0-5706 GCA_043732205.1 Schlesneria sp.
GCCAATCGACTCGACACACTTCTGAAGCAATCCGTGGTGCGCGGGCGGGTGCTCACGTCGCCGGCGCAATTGGCGGGGTACGACGCGGACGGGCTGGGCTACAAGACGTTTCGGCCCGATGCGGTCGTGATCCCGGCGGACGCCGATGAAATGGTCCGCGTGCTGCAGAGTGCGAAACAACTCGGCGTGCCGATCTGCATTCGCGGAGCCGGGACGTCGCTGTCGGGCGGACCGGTGGCCGCGCAGGGCGGCGTGATCGTGCATACGTCCGCCTTGCGCAGCGTGCGGAAGATCTGCACCGACGGATTCTGGTGCGAGGTCGAGTGCGGCGTCACTCTCAATCAACTGGACGACGCGCTCAAGCCGCACGGCGTGTTCTATCCGCCCGATCCCTCCAGCGGGCCGGTCTGCACGCTCGGCGGCAACGTCGCGATGAATGCTGGTGGAGCCCACTGCTTTCGCTACGGTGTGACCAGCAATTATGTGCTGGGTGTCGAAGCGATCCTGCTGGACGGCAGCGTGCATCGCTTCGGCGGTCCGGCGGGAGGCCGCGGTCCGTGGCGCGAGGACTGGAAGCGGTTCATGGTCGGGTCGGAGGGAACACTCGGCGCCTTCACCCGGTTCTGGTTGCGGGTGCTGCCTCGGCCGGACAAGGTCTGGACGTTCCGTGCCACGTATGCCGACCTGATCACGGCCGAGAAGGCGATTCACGCGCTGGTCGCTCATTCGTCGTTTCCGGTGGCGATCGAACTGATGGACCCGCGCTGCGTGGCGATGGTCGAGAACAGTCCGATGGCGGTCGGCCTGCCGAAAGACTCGTTCATGCTGCTCACCGAGATCGACGGCCCGCCCGAGTTGGTCGACGCGCGCGTTGAAGCGGTCGCCGAAATCCTGCGCAGCGCGGGTTCGCGCGATGTCGTCTTCAGCGATGACGAAACTCAGCGTCAGAAGCTGTGGAAAGCCCGCAAGGCAGCCGGCGGTTTGATGGGACAACTGAGTGCCGACTTCGTCGTGCAGGACGCCGTGATCCCGAAACGGGCACTCGCCGAACTGCTGCAACTGGTCTACGACGAAGCCGACGCCGCAGGCATCCGGGCGGTCAATGTCTTTCACGCGGGCGACGGCAACCTGCATCCCAACTTCTTGTTCGACTCGCGCAAGCCGGGAGAACTCGAAAAAGTCGAACTCATCGGCAAGCGATTGATGCAGCGCGTGGTGGATGTCGGCGGGACGCTGTCGGGTGAGCACGGCATCGGCAACGACAAGACCGCGTACATGCCGCTGGTCTTCGGGCCGGAAACGACTCGCATCCAGTTGGCGATTCCGGCCGTGTTCAATCCGCGGCATCAGTTGAACCCGTTGAAGGTATTCGCGGAGCGGCGGTTTGAGGCGGAGGGGGGGCAGGGGGCAGGAGACAGAAGCGAAGGGAACGATGCGCAGTCGAACGGGAACGCCGTGACGGGTTCCCGTTGCTTTGTGCCGTTTCTCGATCCGATTGACGGAGTGCTCTGTCTGTCGGCCGATGCGACGGCGGCGGAGATTCACGCTCAGGCCGCGCCGCACCAGCAGCGGTTTCCGTTGTTGATCGATGCCGCCGCGACACTGCGCGCGCAGGTGGAAGCCACCGGCTTTGCTCCGGCATCGTCGCGGTTCGGTCCCTTCTGCGACAACATTGTCGGCATGAACTGGCAACTGCCGAACGGGCACATCGTGCGAATCGGCGAGCGTGTCGTGAAGACGACGACTGGCTATGACCTGTTCCGGTTCCTGCTCTCGTCAGGCCGCCGATTTGGTCGGCCGATCGACTACGTTCTGCGGTTGCGACCGGATTGTGGAGTGACCAGCGTGTCCTGGTTCTCGGGTCGAATCGAAGCCGTTTCCCAAGCGGTGCCGCAGTTGCTGAAGAACTGCTGGATGCACTGGTTCGATTCCATCGATCTGATCGTGGATGCTGAAGGAAGCAAGCTGCGGATCGTCGTGAATTGCCCGTCGGCGGAATGTTCCCTCGTCGAGACGTTTCTGTCGTCGTTTGCCGTATCGCAGTCACTCGCATTGAGCATCGAGCGCGACGTTCCGGCACCGACTGATGGCTGCCCAGACTTTGTGTTCAAGTCATCGCCCGAGCATGTCGTCAAGCTGGCACACGACGTCGCCCAACTCGGGGGAATCCGCTGCGTGGCGCTGTGCTACAACGGCGTGCTGCACGGCTATGTCGACGACAGCACCGACAAAGTCGATCGGATGGCGGCCCTCGTGCGCGACAAGGCGGACGAACTGCACGCGGTCGGCGGTGACTGGCATTCATGTCACTTGCCCGCAATGGCACCCACCGCGCTGGAAGCCAAGTGGGTCAACATCCTTGAGCAGGAATCGAACATCACGTGACGAAGTCGAAGGAAACCACCCCAGAGCCCGCTGGCGGATGTTCATCGCACGGCCGCGATCTTCATGGCCAGGATCTTCTGGCGAGCTGCGTTCACTGCGGCTTCTGCTTGGAAGTCTGTCCGACTTACAAGTTGACCGGCGATGAAAACAACTCGCCGCGCGGCCGGCTGCGCCTGTGGCGTGAAGAAGCCGAAGGACGCTTGGAGCAAGACCCGTGGACCGACTTCTACACGTCCGAGTGCGTCGGGTGCCTCGCGTGTGAATCGGCCTGTCCGGCGAACGTCCCTTATGGAAAGATCTTCGAACAAGTGAAGCATGAGCACGTCGCCGCGAAGCGCTCGCGGCCCGGCTTCCTGTTGCGAATCGCCGCCGCGCTGGCCGCCCGACCGGCGCTGTTCAATCTGGCGATGCTGCCTGCGCGGCTGTTGCGCACGGCGGGACTGCTGCCGCATCGGTTCCTGTTTTGGGGAAGTCCGGCCGCCGTGCAGTCGACCGCGGCCTATGCTCGGCGATTGATGGAGCAACATCGCCCCACGGGACCGCGCGTCGCGTTCCTGACCGGCTGCCTGATGGAATCGCTGTTCCGCGAAATCAACTTCGCGACGGTCCGCGTGCTGATCGAGAACAATGTTCAAGTCATCATTCCACCCGATCAAGGTTGCTGCGGCGCGTTCCAGGAACACCTGGGCCTCGACGGTGTCGAAGCGTTGCAGGAACAGAACCGCCGCGCGTTCGGTGCGCTCGAGGTCGACGCCGTCGTGAGCAACTCATCCGGTTGCGGTCTGGCACTGGGCAAGGGACTCAAGGGCCAGTTGCCCGTGCGCGATGTGCTCAGTTTTCTCGGCGACATCGGCCCGGTGCGACGTCAACGCCGAACAGATGGCGCACGAGTGTATGTCGATCTGCCGTGTCATCTGGTTCATGGCCAGAAGATGGCGGGCATTCCGTCCAATGTGCTGGATGCGACGGGTTACAAGTGGGAACTGGCCCCGCAGGCCCGCGACTGCTGCGGCTCGGGCGGCGTGTACAACATCCAGAAGCCGGTGAACTCGCGCGAGATCCTGTCCCGCAAATCGGCGTTCCTCAACGAGGCCGCCGGAGACCCGGTGATCCTGGCGACGTCGAATCATGTCTGCATGATGCAGTGGAACTCGGCCCGCTCGGGGGGACTCGTCAAGCGGCCGTTCACCGTCCGGCACGTCATCCAGTTGCTCGACCCCGGTGAGGTCTCCGCGAATCGCGCAACGTGAAGCAACTCCGACCTTCGTTGATACCATTCAAAGAGAGCCGTCAATTTCCAGGCTGCAACCACCGAGTCAGAAGCAGAACCACTGATCACACAGATTTCACAGATGACACAGATCAGACGAAGACCAAGGACACTCCCCTCCTCACTCTTCATCCGTGTCATCTGTACTACTAACAATTTGTTTCTCGTCTGCCCGTGAAGATTTGATTTCCGTCAAGCAGCGCTGCAAGTCGGCATCGAAACTCGTCGTCATTCGGTCGCCGAGGTCTGTCGCGAAGAGTTCGACAGGAAGATTTGAGACAGGAAGATTCAAAACGAAAGGCGCAGCGTTGGAATCTATTTTCCTGCCCCAAATTTTCCTGTCGACACTTGGTTGCGGCTGAAGGCCGCGCTGGGAAATCTGTGGTTTGACTTTCGCTTCATCGGTGGGGGACATCGTCTGGTTCCGAAATGCGCGCGGGGCAGCAAGATGTTGACGGCTAGTAATACGATCAAGTGCCCCACCTTACTCCGCGCGAGATCTACCTTGGCCACGTCAGACCGAGACCGCTGGGATGCCAAGTATGCCGGCAAGTCTGTCACCGCGGTGACTCCTCCCGATGACTGGTTGCGGCAGCATGCGGTGCCGCTCGCCGCGGGGGTGGCCCTCGATCTGGCCTGTGGTTTGGGACACAACGCCATCTGGTTGGCTCAACAGGGATGGCGCGTGGACGCCGTAGATATCTCTCCCGTTGGGTTGTCGTTGGCCGCATCGTTGGCGGAACGGGCCGGATGTCCGGCGGTGTCGTGGATCGCCGCCGATCTCGACACGTTCGTGCCGCGCGAAGCAGGTTATGACTTGATCACCGTCTTCCGGTTTCTCGATCGCCAGCGGCTGCCGCAGATGATTGAAGCGGCGCTCCGTCCCGGCGGGATGCTGATCTATGAGACGTTTTCGCAGCGGCAAATGTCGCGACCGGACAATCATCTGAAGTGCGATCAGTTCACGCTCGGTCCGGGTGAGTTGCCGGCGCTGTTTCCACACCTGACGGTCGTGGCCGCCGAGGAGATTGATCTGCCGGATCGCTGCGTCGCCCGGCTCGCGGCGAGAAAACCCGTGGTCTGAGGAGTCTCGCCGAGCAGGGCAATTTCCTTGTTCAATGTAGGGTGGGACAAGCTCGCTTCGAGCGCCGGCCCACCATGATGGAATCACGGACAAACTCGACGCCAAAGGGCTGCGCCCAAAATTCCAAAGCGGCGTCAAGCCGCCGCACTCCAAAGGAGGGTGGGACAAGCTCGCTCCGAACCGATCGCGTTGGAAGTCGCATCGGCGTCTGTTACGATCCCCTCCCCAACTTGTGGTGCCGCGATCCTTGCGGCATCGCGACGAGTTCACCTGCTCCACCGGAGAACCCGCTCATGCCGTCTGCTACTCCAAACCACTGTCGCCGGTTGTTGTCACCCGTCGTGCGACGAATTCTGGCCGGGCTGATTGTGATCGCTACCTGCCATCCTTCGACGCGCCTGTTGGCACAGGGAACCAAGCCGGAAAAGGCTCCGGACAAGAAGGTCCGCGTCGACAATCCGTTCCCCAAGACGATCCCCGCGCCGGAACTCGAAGGGGGCGTCGAATGGCTCAACGTCGGCGGCCCGATCTCGTTGAAGGATCTGCGCGGCAAGGTCGTGGTGTTGGACTTCTGGACCTTCTGCTGCATCAACTGCATGCACGTGCTGCCCGACCTGAAATTCCTGGAGCAGAAGTACGGCAAGGAACTGGTCGTGATCGGCGTCCACTCGGCCAAGTTCGACAACGAGAAGGAAACCGGCAACATCCGCAAAGCGATCCTGCGGTATGAGATCGAACATCCGGTCATCAACGACGCCAACATGACCATCTGGCGGAAGTTCGCGATCGCTTCGTGGCCGTCGCTGGTGCTGATCGATCCGGAAGGGAACTACTGCGGAACCGCGCCGGGCGAAGGGAACCGCGAGGTGCTCGACACCATCATCGGCAAGGTCATCGCGTACCACAAATTCAAGGGGACGCTGGATGAAACGCCCGTGCGGTTTGACTTGGAACGCAACCGCGCCCC
>JAYTIB010000224.1:0-2115 GCA_043732205.1 Schlesneria sp.
TTTCAACCCACGCAAGATGTCGTACCGCGTCGGCTAAAGCCAACGCGACATCTTGTGCTGGACCGCCATTGAACTTGAAAGATTCACACGCTCTCAGGAGTCAGGCGAGGCGGGTGCCGTATTGTTGTTCGTAGAACGAGCGGTATTCCCCCGATTTGATGCGCGCGATCCAATCGGGGTTGGCGAGGTACCAGTCGATCGTCTGACGCAGGCCGTCGCGGAAGACTGTTTGAGGTTCCCAACCGAGTTCGCGTTTGGCTTTGCTGGCGTCGATCGCATAACGATGGTCGTGTCCCGGACGGTCGGCCACGTAGCGGATCAGCGACGCGGGCTTGCCCAATGCTTCGAGCAATGCATGCGTCAGGTCCAGGTTCGTCAGTTCGGAATTGCCGCCGAAGTTGTAGACCTCACCGACCCGGCCCCGGCGGAGTGCGGCACCAATCCCGCGGCAATGGTCCAGCACATGAATCCAGTCGCGCACGTTCAAGCCTGTTCCATAGACCGGCAACGCCTGATCCTGGAGCGCGTTCGAGATGAACAACGGGATCAGTTTCTCCGGGAACTGGTACGGACCATAGTTGTTGGAACAGCGCGTGATGATTGCCGGAAATTCGAAGGTCTGGACGTACGCGCGCACGAGCAGATCGGCCGCCGCCTTCGAGGCGGAATACGGACTGTTCGGTGCGATCGGCGTTTCCTCGGTGAACTTCCCGTTCTCACCGAGACTGCCGTAGACCTCGTCGGTTGAGACCTGCAAGTACCGTCCAACGTGATGCCGCCGGCAGCAATCGAGCAGCGTCTGGGTTCCGACAATGTTCGTCTGCACGAACGGCGATGAATCGAGGATGCTGCGATCGACGTGACTTTCCGCGGCGAAATTCACGACCGCGTCGATCCCGCCCGCCTGCAACAGCGATGACAGGAATTCCCGGTCGCAGATGTCCCCCTGGGCGAACTGATAGCGGGGGTCGTCGCGCAGATCGGCCAGATTTGCAAGGTTGCCGGCATAGGTCAGCTTGTCGACATTCACGATCGACAGACAGGGGTCCGTCGCCAGTTCGAGCCGGATGAAATTGGAACCGATGAAGCCGCAGCCGCCTGTGACCAGTACTCGTCGCATGAACTTCGATCCTTTGTTGATGGAGGTGAGCGCGCCCTGCGCGGCGTTCACAGATCCTGTTGTCTTTACACCTCACGCGGTATTCGATGAGACGTCCTTGGTGAGCCGGGCGGCGTCAGCCCCCGGACGCTTCACGACTGGAGTCCGGGGGCTGACGCCGCCCGGCTCACCAAGACTCAAACTGAAGAAACGTCTCTTCAAACAAAACCGCGTGACATGTCGTCAGTCGTCACTCGTTCCGCACTCTACAGAAGCGGTCCCCTTGGAATCTACGAACGAATCTACAACCGTCCGCTGCGGAAGATACCAAAGATCAGCCACATCGCCAGCAGGCTCGAGGCGACATACATCGGCACGCTGATCCAGACGGAACTGACCTTCCCCGCCAGGATCAACGACGACGCCATGATCAACGACGAGACGACCATGCCCACCACCAGCCGGTTGCTGGAGCGTTCCATTTCCAGGATGAAGTGTTCCAGGTTGCGGTGGTCCAACTGGATTCGCAGATCATTCTCGCTGAACTTCTTCATCGTGCGGTTCAGGTAGACGGGCATGTCGTGCGCCATCTCCAGCATCTTCCGGGATTCCTCGTACAACCGCGCGGCGATGCGGGAGGGTTGATACCGCTCCCGCACCAGCCGCTCGACAAACGGCTGCAGGTGCGACGCCAGGTTGAAGTCGGGGTCCAGTTGACGTCCGATTCCCTCCAGCGTGACCAGCGCCCGGATCAGCAGCATCAGACTGCCCGGACAGCGGATGCCGTGGTTGGACATAATGGCCACGAAGTCGGACAGCAGCCGGCCGACATTCATCCGTTCGAGCGGAATCCCGTAATAGTTCGCGATGAAGTCGCGCATGTCGATCTGCAACAGCGGACGATCGATCTCGCGGCACGGCTCGCCGATCTGCAGCACCAGCTTGACGGCCGCGTCGACACTCTGCTGGCTGATCGACACCAGCAGGTCGATCAGTTGCTCGCGGGTTTTTTCGTC
>JAYTIB010000225.1:0-5700 GCA_043732205.1 Schlesneria sp.
TGCGACGGCCGGATGGCTTGGATACCTGATGCCCAACAACACGCTGTTCGTGAAGCGGTTCGCGACGTTTCCCGACCGGGTCTACAACGAGGCGGCGGCACTGACACTCTCGGTGTGGTATCCAACCGGCCCGCGCATCGAACTGGAACCGATCGGCCCGCGCGAACGATTGCAGCCGGGCGAATCGGCCTCGTTCACCGAGGACTGGTGGCTGTTGCCGTATCCGTTCCCCAAGGAGGGACAGCAAGTGGATCTGAAGTTGCTCGCCGACTTCGTCAAGAAACAGACGACACCGTAGGACGAGTGCGTAGGCGAACGGCAAGGATAGGCTTACAAGCACGCGGCGCAAGCGAGTGAGTTTTCAGACACACTTGCTTGCGCATCGTGCTTGTATGTGGGTAATTTTCATCTGCCGCTCGCCTTACCGTAGTCCGGTCGCTCCGCCGACCGGACGTCCCGCCGGCGGAGCGGCGGGACTACAGTAGCAGGTCATCCTCACCCCAAGACACTACCCACTACCCACCACCCCGCGGGACTCTTCGTCCACATGCCAGACGGCCACGAACATGTAGCCGAGCGCCACGACCAGCGCGGTGCCACTCGACGTGAGATACATCGCGCGGAACCCGTACACGTCGATGATCCGGCCCAGGATCGGCGCGAACAGCAGCGAGCCGAAATCGGTGAACCCGAGGATGATCGCCGTTCCCGTTCCCCGGCATTCCTTCGGGAAGGCCCCCGAGCCGAGTGACACGACGGCGGGGAAGAGCAGGGCGTGGCCGAAGCCGCACAGGATCGATGCCGGAATGAACTGCCACCAGCCGGTCACAAACGCCAGCAGCGCATGGCCGACCGCATGACCGATCAGCCCGCGCACCAGCATCCAGTGCCGGCCGATCGTCCGGCTCCAGTTCTGAACCAGCAGCCGAAACACGAACGCCGAAATCGCGTAGCCGGTGAAGAAGGCGCCGATCCCTTCAATCTTTTGGTGGGTGGCAAACCGGGTCAGAAACGTCTGTGTCGCCGTGACCCCCAATCCCATGACCATCGCCGCCACGACCACCGCTCCCGGCCAAAACCGGAACAACAGACGAAACGCCGGTGGCGCGGGGGACGAAGGAGCGTGTAACTGGTCGCGCGTCAGCAGGATCACGATCACCAGATAGATCGTGCCGATCACGGCCGCCCCGCCGAACAGCACCGTGAACTTGATCTGGTTATCGGAAACCGCAAACAGGATCCAATCCCCGATGTTCGAACCCAGAATCATTCCCACAAACCCGCTGCTGCCGAGGTTGCCGATGATCTCGGTCCGCCGCTCCGGGGGGACGTGGTTTTGAATGTGCGTCATCGAGCAGGCGAACATCCCCGTCAACCCGGTGAAGAACGCCGCCCGCGCCGCGTACAGCGTCCACGACAACTCGCCGGCGGTCACGAACAGCAGGCAGCCGCCGATGTACAGCAGCGCACAGATCGGCCACATGCGGCGCGTGCCGTAGTCGTCCAGCACGTGCGACACACTCAGCCGCACGACCACGGCGACGGCGGTCCCAAAGGCCACGATGTCACCGGCGGCGCTTTCCGTTCCCCCCAGGAAATGCACCAGTTCCGCGAACCGGAACGTCAGCGCGTTCCCCATGATCAGCACGGAGTTCGCCAGGTACGCCAGCCAGAACGTGCGCCCGTACAAGCCGGACATCTGCTCGTCAGTGGAGGAAGCGGTCATGGCGAATGTCATTCGAATCCAAGGCGACTAACCACCGTAGGCGCTGTACCGTCGCAGGCCGCGCGCCAGGGCCAGCCGGTTCAGCAGGTACAGGATGAAGACCCACGCGCAGCCCAGACCCAACTCAACGGCCAGTTGCTGCGGATCGTACTTCTCCAACAGCACGGCTGCGGGAACGAAGGCCAGGTATTTGAAGGGGAGCAGGCGAATCCAGTCGCCATACGGTGCGGGAAGCCAGTCCAGCGGCAGCATGTGGCCCGACAGAAAGTAGCTGATCAGCATGTACACGAACACCAGCGAACTGACCTCCAGGAACCAGAACGCACACAGTCCCATCAGGCTTTCAATCAGGAAGCCGATCAGGAATGCCAACACCAGTGAGACACACCAGCCGGCGAGAACCCAACCGCCGGGCCAGCCCTTGAAATAGCTGCCGCACATCCAAAAGACGAGCGCGAACGGCACAAAGGCAACGACGTAATAGACCAGCTTGTGAGCCACCCGGTGCCAGAACAGGTAATCCAGCATGTCCACCGGCTGGATGAGAAACTTCTTGATGGTCCCTTCGCGAATATCACGGGCGATCCCCGTCGTTAGGCCCGGCATGGACGAGAAGGCCCGCCCCACCATGACCAACAACGAATACGCCACCATGTCGCCGTAGGTGTATGAATTGATGACCCGCGTGTCGTGCGGTCCCTTGGCCTGGTAGATCGCACCCCACAGAAAAACCTGCGTGACGATCGGCAGGAAACGAATCAGCGTGGCAAACGCAAAGTCGGCTCGATAAGCGAGCCGCTCGGCGATCGACGTCCGCAGAATGCACCATTTGATCCGCAGTGCCGGGGGCATGTCAGGTATCCTCCGCCGCCGGCTCCGCCGACTTCTCGCGGACAAACAGTTCGGCGATGACTTCTTCGAGTGGCCGTTCCTGCACTCCGACGTCTTCGATCGTGTAACGATCCAAGAGTGCGGCGAGGACTTTGGGGATCTCCTGACGCGGAACTTCGAGCTTCACGCGCGGTGGAATCCGCTCGACGACCCGGCCGTACCGTTCGATGTCCGCGGGGATCTCCGTGCCGGCAAACTGGAGTTGAACCTGCTTCACACTGCTGAACCGGTCGACGATGTCGGCCAGCGGTCCGTCGTGCTTGATCTCACCCTCGTTGATGATGATCGCCCGCCGGCACAGGGCTTCCACATCCTTCATGTAGTGACTGGTGAGCAACACCGTCATCTGTTGTTCGACTTGGTAATGCCGGAGGAACCCCTGCACTTTGCGCTGCGACACGACATCCAGGCCGATCGTCGGCTCGTCCAGCAGCAGCACCTCGGGAGTGTGCAAGAGGGCCGCGATCAGTTCCATCCGCATCCGCTCACCCAACGACAGTTCGCGGACCGGCTGTCGCACCAGTTGGCGCACTTCGAGCAGATCGGTCAGTTCATCGAGTCGCCGTTGAAACTGGGCGGGTTCGATCGCGTAGATTTCCCGGTGCAGGATGAATGATTCCTGTGCGGGCAGATCCCACCAGAGCTGGTTCTTTTGCCCCATCACCAGCGAGAACCGCCGGCGATAGGCGTTGTCGCGTTGCCAGGGAACGTAGCCCAAAACTGTCGCCGTTCCCGATGTCGGATAGATCAGGCCTGAGAGCAGCTTCAGCGTGGTGGTTTTCCCAGCCCCGTTCGGGCCGAGGAAGGCGACCATTTCCCCGCGTTCGATCTGAAAGCTGACATCCCGGACGGCGCGCACCTGCTTGTAGTCACGGCGAAACAATCCGGTGAGCGATGCCGCCCAGCCGGCGCGCTTCTGATAGACCTTGTAGTGCTTGGCGAGATTGCAGACTTCGATAATCGGCATGCGGGGGATCATAGCAGTGAACCGGAATCCCGCCGAGGGTCTGGCAAAAAACGGCTCTCCGCCAGATTTGTTGAAAGCCAGTTCGGCGCGGGTCTCCGCGCTGTTCGGCGCGGTCCCCGTCCTACAAGTCGAGCAATAGCTCAAGGTACGAGCGGCGCTCGGAGTTGGTCAGACCGAGTTCGTAAGCCAGCGCGAGGATCGCATCGCGGGCCGCGTCACGGCCCGCTTCGTCGGCGAGCAGTTCGATTTCGAGGAACGTGCCGAGCGGCGGGACGTCGTCGAGCGCGAGTTCATAGACGCGCTGGTGCCAGTCGAGTGTCAGCGGCGTGCGCGTCTTGCGGACTTCGCGCACGAAGCGGAATCCAAGCGATTGCCAGATGTCGGCCAACTGACTCGCCGCGTCCGGGCCGTCGGCGAACGAAACTTCGATCTCGCGCCGCGTCTTCGTCGTCGGGTCGATGATCGGCCCCTTGTACGTCACGCAGTTGGCGTCGCCGACCGAGCGGATGCGGAACGCCTCGTCGGTGACGCCGAAGTCCCGCGCGGGATGGTTGAAATAGCGGTCGACCTGCTCGACCGGCGCGGCGGCGACAGCACCCAGGGTCGCCAGCCGCGCGAGCACATCGCGCGAATCAGGCAGCGGGAACTTGAGTTCGACTTCGTACTGCACGGGCTGTGTCACCGAACAACCTTTGTCACAGAGGACGCTCACGGCTGCGGCTCGACAACAGCCGGTGACGATCCGCAATTTGACCACGGCGATCCGCGTTCAACCGGCGGCTTCGTCGAGGACTTCAGCCGCGACGTAGATGGGCAGGTGCGGCGTGAAGTGGACGGCCAGGGCGACGGCGTCGCTGGGGCGGGAGTCGACTTCAACCAGTTCGCCGTCCCTGCTGATGCGGAGCGATGCGAAGTACGTGTGGTCTTCCAGCGTGTGGATCACCACATCCTGCAACTCGCCGCCGAGTGCTTCGATGCTCGACTTGACCAGGTCGTGCGTCAGCGGTCGGGGAGGGATTTCTCCCTTCACGCGGCGGTCGATGCTCGTCGCTTCAAACAGGCCGATCAGGATCGGGAACGAGCGTTCGCCTTCGACCTCGCGCAGGAAGATCACCTGCTGGTCGTTGATTTCGCTGATGATGATGCGGGCCAATTCCATTTGCACGAGCACGATTGAACTCCCAAGAAACGGGCGGGACTCACAACAGCCTCTTGGCGTCCTGCGAGCCGTGGAGAACTCGTTGGATCCAGACGACGTCGTCCGTCACGCGGTAATAGATCACGTACTTGCCGACAACCCGATACCGCAGGTCCACTTGCAAATCGTCACACGCGGCCCCCGTGAAGGGCATTGAACCCAGGGAACGACACGCCTCGCGAATGCGCATCAGGACTTTCAACGCCGCCGCCCGATTGTTTTCCGCGATGTAATCGTGAATGGAGACCAGGTCCAATTTCGCGATGTTGGAATAGACGACGTTCCGGATCATGCGGCCGGCTCCGCCCGTGATCGATGGACGATGCCGTCAAAAAACGCATTGAGTTCGGCGTCATTATGGATCACGGTGCATTCGCCGTTCTCGATCTGGCGGTGGCCGATGTCGATTTGTTCGAAGAGTTCGGCCTGACGCTTTTCTCTCAGCACGGTCAGCGCATCGGTCACGAGTTCGTCGAACGTTTCGTAGATGCCGTGTGCCATCTGAGCACCGACGAATTGCTGGATGTCTGCGGGAAGGTTCATTGACGTTGTCCCCTTGGATAGGCGGCGGAGAGATTCCGTGGTCGGGATGATGATACTGTAGCCCGGTCGCTCCGCCGACCGGAAGCCTCTGGGTCCGAAAGTTCCGCCGATGAAGCGGCGTGGCGACGCCGAAGACGGCCGGCCCTTTCCCGCGTCAGCCCGCCCCAAGCTGCCGGATCACTTCCTCGATGCTGGCCAGTTGTTTCTGTTGGTTGGCTAGAGTCTGTCGAACATCCGCCACGACCTCAGGTGGTGCGCGATCGACGAAACTCGATGTGCCGAGCTTCTTCTCCGTCCCGGCGATGAAGCCGCGCACTTTGTCGGCTTCTTTTATCTGGCGGGCCAGTTCCGCTTGCAGATCGACGAGACCCTCCA
>JAYTIB010000226.1:0-2112 GCA_043732205.1 Schlesneria sp.
CATCCAACAACTCGAACACCACCCACAACCATCACCCCGCAAAATCCCCGCACTCGCTTGATTGGCCCTTGATTTCAAACACAGTCGCTCTCCCCCGCAAAGCCGGAGGAGAGGGGACAAGAGAAGACATCTGATACCCGAAGCCACCGCGACTTGAACCATGTCAAAACTTGTGATTCATCGTCGCCGGTTTTCTTTCGGGATGAATGGCGGGAAACACCTGTCCCCCTCGCATCGGCGGACACCAACTCATCATGGCCGGGAGATCAGTTTGGCCGAATCTCTGCGGCGGCGCTTCATCGTCGATGGCGATGAGTGACCTGCCTTGTCATAATCTCCGCCGCTGATTGTCGTCCCGCGCGGCAGTCTGTGCAGCTCGGAAGTCCAGAGCGAAAATGCCGGGACAAAGTGGCTGCGGTTTCAACTCGTGAAATTGGACTTCCGTCGCGAATCGATCTTTCGCAGCCGATCGAAAAGGTTCGGCCGCGCCGGGCCTTCGGCAACTGGTTTTTGTGGTTGACGATGTCACACCGGATTCCGCAGCGATCTCGTTCGTACCTTTGCTTTTGCTCAAGGCTGACCAACCGATGGCGACCGTTCTTTCCGCCCCCCCCGCCAATCGATCCGCGACCCCCGTCGCTGCCGCCGTTACGTCCGCGACGAGCGACGAAGTCTCCGACGTTCCCGTCGTCGTGCTTGATCCCAACGAGGTCGATGAATGGTTGGAATCGGTTGACGACATCCTGCACCGCCACGGGCCCGAGGCACTGAGCCATCTGTTGACCCGCTTGTATTCGCGCGCCCAAGCCCAGGGCGTGCCGGTGGTGCCTTCGCTGACCACGCCGTATGTGAACACCGTCCCCGTCGAAGCCGAGCCGGAGTTTCCCGGCGACCACGCGATCGAACGGAAGTTGCGCGCCGTGATCCGCTGGAACGCGATGGCGATGGTCGTCCGGGCATTCCGCAGCGAATCCGGCGTGGGTGGACACATTGCGACCTTTGCCTCCGCGGCCGTGTTGGTGGAAACGGGCTTCAATCACTTTTTCCATGCCCGGACCGCCGATCACACGGGTGACCTCGTGTACTTTCAGGGCCACTCGTCACCCGGAATCTATGCGCGGGCATTTGTCGAAGGACGGCTGTCTGAAGAACTCCTCGTCAAGTTCCGCCGTGAGTTGCCTCGCGGGACGGGACTGTCGTCGTATCCGCATCCGTGGTTGATGCCGGATTTCTGGCAGTTCCCCACGGTCTCGATGGGGCTGGGCCCAATCTGTTCGATCTTTCAGGCGCGCTTCCTGCGGTACATGCAGCATCGCAATCTGCTCGACACGTCCAAGTCCCGCGTCTGGGCCTTCTTGGGTGACGGCGAAATCGACGAGCCCGAATCGCTGGGTGCGATCTCGATGGCCTCGCGCGAGAAGCTGGACAACCTGACGTGGGTCGTCAATTGCAACCTGCAAAGACTCGACGGCCCCGTGCGCGGAAACGGCAAGATCATCCAGGAACTGGAAGGGATCTTTCGCGGGGCGGGATGGAACGTCATCAAGATTGTCTGGGCCAGCGAGTGGGACGCTCTCTTTGAAGCGGACGAGACGGGAGTTCTCGTCAACACACTCGGCGAAGTCGTCGACGGTCAATTCCAGAAGTACAGCGTCGAAACGGGCGAGTACGTTCGCAACGACTTCTTCGCCCGGCACCCCGACCTGCTGAAGCTGGTGGAGCATCTCAGCGACACCGAGTTGGCTCATCTGCGTCGCGGCGGCCACGATCCGATCAAGGTCTACGCGGCGTTCAAAGCGGCGACGGATCACAAGGGAGCGCCGACGGTGGTGCTTGCCCATACGGTGAAGGGGCACGGCTTGGGCCCCGCGGCGCAGGGACGCAACACCGCTCATCAAGAGAAGGGCAAGGGGCTCGATGAAGAAGCACTGCTCAGCATCCGGGATCGGGCAGAGCTGTCGATGACCGATGAGCAGGCCAAGACGGCCGCGTTTTACCGGCCGCCAGCGGACAGCCCGGAAATGAAGTATCTGCACGAGCAGCGCCGCAAGCTTGGCGGCTACCTGCCCACGCGAGTTCCCACGAAGGAACGGCTGACAATCCCCGCGGCCG
>JAYTIB010000227.1:0-2110 GCA_043732205.1 Schlesneria sp.
TGCGTGATCAAATGAAACCCGCGCCGAAATGCGGGCAGGGTCAATCGATGCTGATGCCAACTCATGAGGACTCGCTCTGGGGTCGGGTGTTCAAATTTCAAAATTGGCCGGGGAACGGTGTGATGAACAAGCGTTGTCTGGTCGGCCAATTTTGAAATTTGAACGCCCGACCCCAATTTGTCCCGCCCACTATCTCTGCCCGCGCCAGCGCAGCCAGTGATCGGCAATGACGATCGCGACCATGGCCTCGGCCATCGGGACGAAGCGAGGCAACAGGCACGGGTCGTGGCGGCCCTTCGTGCGGATCGTGGCCGGTTCGCCGTGGCTCGTCACCGTCGGTTGTTCGATCGGCAGGCTGCTGGTTGGTTTGACGGCGGCCCGAAGAATGATTGGCAGGCCGGTGGTGATGCCGCCCAGCATGCCGCCGTGTCGGTTCGTGTCGGTGGTGATGCCGGTGTGGCCGTCTCGCGGATGAGCGGGATCAGGGATGAAATGGTCGTTGTTCTGGCTGCCGCGCAGCGTCACGCAGCCAAAGCCAATGCCATACTCCACGGCCAGCACGGCCGGCAGGCTGAAGAGTGCTTTCGCGAGGTCGGCCTTGATCTTGTCGAACACCGGTTCGCCCAATCCCGCCGGGACGTTGGTCGCCACGATCTCGGCCGCGCCGCCGATCGAATCGCCTTCCTTGCGCACCTGCTCGATCAACTCGATCATTCTCGCGGCGGCGGCGTAATCGGGGCAGCGCACGATGTTCGGCACCCCGTCCGGCAACGTTTCCACCTGTTGCAGCGTCAACGCTTCGGGGTTGGTGATGCTGGCCTTGATGTCGCCGACCTGCGTGACGTAACCGACCACGCACCCGCCGAACGCCTGCTCGATAATCTTCTTGGCGACGACTCCCGCCGCGACCCGCACGTTGGTTTCACGGGCACTCGATCGACCGCCGCCGCGGTAGTCGCGGAAGCCGTACTTCGCATCGAAGCTGTAGTCGGCGTGTCCCGGTCGGTAGAGATCCTTGATGTCGCCATAATCGCGGCTGCGCTGGTCCTGGTTGCGGATCAGGATCGCCAGACTGGTCCCTGTCGTGCGGCCCTCGAACACGCCCGACAGGATCTCGGGGAAGTCCGATTCGTCGCGCTGCGTCACGATGTGACTCTGCCCCGGTCGTCGCCGGTTCAGATCGACGAGCAAATCGTCGACCGACAGCGCCAGGCCGGGTGGCACGCCATCAATGATGACCACGTTCGCCGGCCCGTGGCTTTCGCCGGCCGTCGTAATTCGAAAGGACTGTCCGAATGAGTTTCCTGCCATGATCGCGGGATTGTAACGGCTCGCAGCAGGTTGGTCAGCCGTGACGGATTCGATGCGGCGAACTCGATTTGGGGTCGGGTGTTCAAAAGTTCCCGGCTGTAACGGATTGCAGGTGTCATGTTCTTCGCCCCAACGGGGCCGACGGAAACCAGCCCAGGGCAAGCTCGCTTGGCGAGCGCCGCCCTGGGTAACAGCCACTCAGGATGTCTGCCCTGAAAGGGCTACGGAACGCCGAAATCTTTCCAAGCCCCTTCAGGGCACATCAATTCATTCCATCCCCGATCCCAGGGCGGCGCTCGCGGCGCGAGCTTGCCCTGGGCTGGTTTCCTCCGCCCCTTCGGGGCAAAAACGGCAGCATCCGCAAGCCAGCAGGATGTGCGCGGGCTCACAATCTCCCCGCACGACTGGCGTCATTGACGTTGCAGACTACGATACGGGGCGGACCCGCATCCCGGCGCGCACGATGGACGTGGCAGGTTGTCCGGACCACGTGCAAGGAATGGACGAAGCATGCGACGACTGTTCACTGTGATTGTGTTGTGTTTGACGACCGCCGTCGCCGCCGAAGAGCGTCTCCCCTCGGCCGCGCGCGGCTATGAACTGCTGCGAACGCATCAGTACTTGCCGCCCGACTTCGATGACGAAGTGTTCGCCGCCCTCTGGACCACCTGGCCCGAGCCCGAGCGATCCGAGGCTGAGAAAGCGAATCCCTCGACGCGACGCAAGCTGACGTTCTCCTACTACGGCCTGATCCCGTCCCCCGAAGACACCGACGGAACCAAGCCCGCGCTGGGATATG
>JAYTIB010000228.1:0-5692 GCA_043732205.1 Schlesneria sp.
GGGATAGTCAATCGCCTGCTCCATCGCGCGGCCGGTCTCCATCAACCGTGTGCCGCCGCCATGATCGGCGTTCTTAGTGTTGAGCGATCGGATGATCGCAGTCGTCTTCAACCGCTGGGCCATCTTCGGCATCAACTCGCTGATCTGCACGCTGGGAATGTCGGTCGAGATCGCGCGGAACGGACCGCCGGTCGGCCGGCCCGGCTTCGGATCCCACGTTTCAAACTGACTGGCACCACCGCCGAGCCACAGCAGGATCACGCTCTTTTGCTGACGCTTCAATTCCCCCGCGAGGCAGGGATTTTTGAGAGCGTCCATGACGCGCATGTTCGCCGCAAAGGCCGTGGCCCCGGCGATGCCACCGACAGAAAGAAAACTTCGTCGCGAGACGCCGTGCTCGGGCGAACCACAGAACGGCAGGTGCAATCGGGACATGGTGGGCTCCAATTTGGGAGTGCTCCGGCTCGACGGAGCTTTGGAATTCTGGCGGTCGCGCGGCGAGGGGTCATGCACCGCGATGACTATTTGCTTGGATCAGGTACTGCAAACTTTGTCTTGGGAATTGCTTCGAGGATCGCCTTTTTGAGTTTCGGATCAAGCTGGCTGCCGTATTCAAAGCTGAACTTGTGGAAATGCTTCCCGTCGGCGGTGGCGCGGGCATCAATGAATTGTGGAAAATAGGGGCCGTTAAGCGTCAGGGGGACGGCGGCCTGGCCAGCGTATTTCCCGTCGTGAAGCGAGACGCGCAGCATGAAGCCCTTGAAGTTTGGGCCTTCCTCTTCGTGAGTCTCACGACTAAATTCCCCGGTCATCGACCGACCGTGAACAGTGAACCTCATCGTTCCGTGCTTGGCGAGGAACGATTCTTTCGTGACCTCGATCTTCGCGTCGGGACAATGCTTGAGGATCGCCTCCGACAGCGCCTTGACCATTTCTTCGGAGGGTGCGGTCCCCCAATTCTCATCATCGGACGCAGAACCGCCAGCTCCATCGCTGACGATAGCCAAGACGGCCAGCAGGGTGATGATGCATCGTTTCATGACGGCCCTTTCAGTGATTGAATCGCAATTCGGGACTGGTGAGCAGCGCCCATACCATTTGACGCAGGCCCGCCACCGGTTCCGCGCGTTTGCCGAGATACTGTTCGCACGCCGTGATTTCGTCGGCGGACGGAGTCCGTGAGAGCGCGGCCCAGTAGGCGGTCGTGATCTGCGCGGACTTGTCTGATTGCTGCTTGATGACCCCGATCAGCCGGTCCGGTGAGTCGCGCAGGTAATCGTCGGTGAACTGCGGGCTGTTGCTGAAGAGCAGCGCTTCGTCGACACCGACTTGAAAGTTTTCGCCGGGGAGTTCGAACTGATTCGCGAAGCCTTCCGCACTGCGTTCCAACTCATCCCGCCGCTTTTGCCATTCGTCGCCACCCGCTTCGGGCTTGTACGTCTCGGGGCTGGCGCTCGCGATGCGCAGTGACATCGAGTACTGCCGCGGTGACAGCGTGCGGACCAGCGCCACGGCGAACAGGTCGGGGGCGGGGGGCTCGCTGGAACCGATCCATTCGCTGGATCGAGCGTACGCCTGGCTGAGGACCACGCCGCGCACCAGTCTCCGCAGATCATATTGATGCTGGATCAGATCGCGCGTCAGCCAGTCGAGCAGTTCGGGATGGCTGGCGGGGTTGGACGAGTGCATTTGATCGAGCGGATGGACGAGTCCGCGACCCAGATACATCGACCACACGCGGTTGACGATGGCCCGCGCGAAGAACTGATCGTTACCCGGTTGCAGCGCGAGTTCGACCAGCCGGGTCCGCGGGCTGAACTCCGGCTTGAGCGGCGGTCCCGCCTTGTCGTCCTGCATCTGCTTCTTGACCTCTTCGTCGCGCTTCTTCTTCTCGTCGGCGCTCACTTCCACGACCGGCTCATCGATCGTGGTCCCGGTCAGGAACATGAACTTGGCGACCTTGTCCTCCCCCTTGGTGGTCTTGAACTTCACTTCACCGGAGAACTTCTCGGCCAGCGCGTTCTTCTTGGTGACGTACGTCCGCTGGAAGAACGACGCCATCCCGAAGTAGTGATCCTGCTTCCAGTCCTCGACGAGCGGATGATCGTGACATTTCGCGCAACTGACGTTCACGCCGAAGAAAATCGTGCTGGTTTCGTTGGTCAGTTCGTCCAGTTCCCGCGCCCGCACCCGGACGAACGTCGTGGCGGCTTTCAGTTCGGGATCGTCCTCGTTGCCGACCAGCATGTCGCGAAACATCTGGTTCCAAGGACGATTTTGGCGGACCGACTTCAGCAGGTACTCGCGCCATTCGTTGTTGCCCCCCTTCTGGCCGCCCATCAGCAGCGTGTCCAGTTGGTTGCGAAACTGGTACGCGAAGTCGGATGACGCGAGCAGACTGTCGACGAGTTTCAACCGCTTGTCCGGCTCGGTCGATTCGACGTACTTCTTCGCCTCGGCGACGGTGGGGATGCGGCCCAGCAAGTCGACCGATGTTCGACGGACCAACGTGCCGTCGTCGGCGAGCGGCGCGGGTTGCAGTGGTCGCTCGGCCAATCGCGCCTGCACGTAGTGATCGATCGCCTGCTCGATCGGGAGATCCGGGGCCGCCAACTCCCCGGCCCACACGGGGACGCCGAGTGCCAGGCCGACGAACAGCATCAATGGACCGCGAACCAGATTCATGGGAATCGGAACCCTTCATCGATCAGCGAAGATATTCGGCGGGAAGTCTGGCAGGGGGCGGGGGCAGCAGCGGCGGGACGTTCAGGAGCATCATTCAATGTCGCCCAATCGTCGGGCGACAGATTAGCGATTCCCGATGGCAGAGACAAGAAGCTGTCAAGTGGTACGGGTGAAGCGACGAGGTCACACGAAACCTTAATCAAACGATGTCCCAAACCCCCGCCGACCTCATTGGTCTCTACACAACTCGACGATCGCGTCCCTGTTCGATGCTTGTCCCTGTTCGAAGCTTGTCCGTTGGAGTGCGTCTCCGATTCTGACATTCGCTGTCTCCTTCAATTCGCTGCCGATCTCTCCGTCAGGACGAAGAGGCGACAGCGAATTGAGGGAGACAGCGAATGGGACGCGTGCGGAAAACTGCCTGACCGCGGGTGGCATTCGCAACTGGCCTTGAATCGCACGCGGCCCAAGAGTTGTGTGAATGCGAATGAGACAAGCTCAGTGGGGTCGCTTGATACAGGACGGTCCGCAATCCCGTCCGATGAGGTTTCGTGTTGTCGACTGGAAGACGCCCGCAATCGGCACAGCATCGAGCCCGACATTGCGAGCCGCCGGACGTGTGTCGATAATCGGCCGCGTACTGACTGCCATCCACTGAGTGAACGAACTCTGCCCGAACGAATGAAGAGCCAACATGACCGAGACAACGAATCCCGCAAACCGCGAACTGGCGACACTCGGCGGCGGCTGTTTCTGGTGTCTGGAGGCGGTCTTTGAACAATTGCGCGGCGTGGAATCGGTGACATCCGGTTACACGGGAGGCAGCGTCGATCAGCCGACATACGAGCAGGTCTGTACGGGACGGACGGGGCATGCCGAAGTTCTTCAGATCGCCTTCGATCCGAACGTGCTTACATTCGCCGAACTGCTCGAAGTCTTCTTCGCGATCCACGACCCGACCACGTTGAATCGGCAGGGGGCGGACGTCGGGACTCAGTACCGGTCCGTGATCTATTTCCATTCGGCAGAGCAACAGAACCAGGCCGTTCGCACGATCGCGGACTTGAACGCCTCGCACACCTTCCCGGCCCCGATCGTGACGGAAGTCTCGCCAGCCACGACGTTCTTTCCGGCCGAGAACTATCACCAGGGTTACTTCCGCGCAAATGGAAGGCAGCCGTACTGCCAGATGGTGGTCTCACCCAAGGTCGCCAAGTTTCGCAGCAAGTTTGCCGACCGGGTGAAGGACTGAGTGCGTGTGAATCTTTCAAGTCCAATGGCGGTCCAGCACAAGATGTCGCGTTGGCTTTAGCCGACGCGGTACGACTTCTTGCGTGGGTTGAAACCCACGCTACAAAGATTCACAAGCTCTGAGTGACCGCTGTGATTGACATCGAGCAACTCGTCGCGGAGACATTCGTGCGTCAGGCGCAGTGGCATGACGAATTGCCGTCGACGAACACCCGGGCGCTGGAACTGGCGGGGGACTCCACCGTCACAACGCCCTTGTTGGTTGGTGCCAGCGGGCAATCCGCCGGACGGGGACGCGGCGCGAACACGTGGTGGGCCGACGACGGGACGCTGATGTTTTCCGTGCTGTTCGACATGCCCGCGCTCGGGCTTCCGCAGGCCGAATGGCCGCGATTTTCCCTGGGGACGGCCCTCTCCGTGGCCGAGACCATCGAGGCATTCCTGCCGCATGCGACCGTCGGACTGAAGTGGCCCAACGACGTCTGGCTCGGCGCGCGAAAGGCGTGCGGGATTCTGATCGAACAGCCGGACCGCGCGCCAGGACGGTTGGTGGTGGGAATCGGTCTGAACGTCAACACGCAGTTTGCCACCGCTCCCGATGACCTCCGCGCGATCGCCACGTCGTTGCACGCCGAATCCGGCCAGCAGTTCCGGTTGGAAGACGTGTTGATTCGATTTCTCCAAAGGTGGGATCTCAACATCGCCGCCCAGCGTGACGGCGAATGGGATTTGCGCCGCCTGTGGTCACGGATGTGCGTGTTGAACGGGCGACAAGTCCGCGTGACATCGGCCGGCGGCGACATCCTTGGTCTGTGCCAGGGGATCGCCGACGACGGAGCGCTGCTCGTCGCGAATCGCGGCCAGACGACACGCTGTTACGCCGGCACAGTCCGGGCCATCAACTGAAATGCCAATTTCGGCACATCAATGACTGTCGTAGCATGGACGCCTCGTCCGTGCGGCCCCATTCCGTTGTTGGCCACATTTGGCCGCACGGACGAGGCGTCCATGCTACGGTTGATTCTTGCCCGATCCCGACCGTGATTCATGCGCCGCCCAAAATCGGGTTGAGGATGTTGCCATCCGCGACGACGTTCCGGAGTCCCCGCGGAATCACGTCGTGAGGGCAGCCAGCCGCTCCATCCATTGCTGGACTTGAATCGCGTCGGCGTAAGTGGCTCCCACGGGAACCGGAACGAGACCGCGGACGACTCGGCAAAACGTTCGCAGCTCTTCGGCCATCATTCCCGTCGGCCCGCTGGACCCGGTGCGGATTTCCAGTGGCAGCGGCCATGTCGCGCGGTCCGACCAGACTTCGATCGGACGCGGATTCGGAGCGATCCGCGCCGACCAGCCGTCGCCGAAGACCTCCATCCGATCAAACCCGCGCGGCGGCATCCCCGCCGGCGTCAGATACGAAGCGGCGAACGATGCCAGCGTCCCGTCGGGCCATTGCAGTTGAGCGTTCACCAGATCGACCTGACCCGCTCGCGTCCGGTGACACACGGCTTGGAAGCGCGACGGTTCGGCTCGATTCATCAACACCTGCACGGCATACAGATCGTGAACCATCGCGGCATGCAGCGGATTCTCGCCGGGAAAGTCAGTCACGATACTGGCCGGTCGGTGACGCACGCAGTCGATGTAGGCGAGTGATCCGCGCCGACTCACTTCGTCACGCAGTTGCTGAAACTCGCTGTTGAACAGCACGATGTGCCCGAGCATCAGATTGCGCGAGTCCTCATGAACCAACGGC
>JAYTIB010000229.1:0-14611 GCA_043732205.1 Schlesneria sp.
CGGACACGACGATGATCGACGGGCCGCCGGTGCTGGCGGTCGAGATCCTGTCCCCGAACGACACTCAAAAAGAGGTCCACGCAAAGATCGCCGACTATCTGGCCAGCGGAGTCGCCGTCGTGTGGGTCGTTGATCCCATCTTCCAAACGGTCACGGTCTACCGCCCGCAGCAGAAGACCGCCTTCTTCACCGACGCCGACGAACTCACCGCCGAACCCGAACTCCCCGGCTTCCGCGCCCGCGTGAGCCAATTCTTCGAGTGATCGGGCTGGTGCTCAATCACCGCAAGCTGAGGGCCTGAAATCAGTTCCGTCATCGCTAAGGTGCGACACCCACTCAATGTTGTTCAATGTGACGATCGACAGATTTCTCGTATCTTTTCCGTGACGATTTCTCCATCGAGTCGGTACGTCCGTTCGACGTCGCCGCCGCTTACGAACGCCGCCAGTGACTTAAGTCCTTCGTATGCGGACAAAGGTGAAAACGATTGGTTCGTGATGATCTGCTTGACGACGATGAGGTAAGTCAACCGAATGCTCCACTCTTTGGGGGTTCCTTTCGTGCCGCCCTTTTTCAAGAGCAGTGTTCCACCAAGGCTCCCGAGCATCCGCCCAGCCTCTATGGCGATCCTCTGATTATCGGGTCGCGAGACCGGGGCTTGTCCCAGTAAATCGATCTCCTTCGTCCATTGGTGCCCTTGGGTGTTATTGTTCCACGACTTATTCCTGACGAGTTTAGAGAACAGGGCAACCAATGCGGCTTCGCGGACATTCCCGAACCACTCCCGGTTCGGGAACAAGTTCGTTGCAGGCGAGAACACCCAATCGACGAATTCCTCGACACTCTGGATGTCAGCGGGGGCCAGAACGGGATCGTCACACCATCGGTGAATTTGGCCTTGGATCTGACCATGTAGTCGAAAGAGTTTGATGACCGTCAATTCACAAGAATTCGGAGCGGTCTGCGCCCGCTTCCTTTGCAACTGGGTCATAAGACCATTCAGATACTTCTGAGGCGGCCTGTCAGAATTCGCCAAGTCTGATCGGATCCAATCCCAATTCACAGCTTCACCGCTCCGGCCCTTGAGTTTGGAAAGGACATCATTCCGATCCGGATCTCCTGGCAGTCCACCAACAATGACGATGGAACGTGCCATTTGTCATCCCTCTTGAAGTCGTCTGCCTCAATTTCAACGGGGGACAAAATGGCGAAGCACGTATCGGATCGGAATTGAAAGGCTCTTCAACTCCTCAACCGACATTTCACCGATTGCAGCAAGCAACGGTGCGCGAAGGGCCATATCCTCAGAAACCGTTGTGTGACTGGCGCGTATGCTTGAGCTTGGTCGAGAAGTCACATCAGACAACTGCGCGGCGGCGGAGAAAACAGCATTCGGAAGCACCTCGTTTTCCGCAGCCCATTCGCGGATTCGTTGTACAACGCGCGAAGTACGGAATCTCCGCCACCTGATCTCCAACTCGGGCGAGGTCTTCTGAAGCCAAAGTGGAAACTGAATCCACCATTGATCCGTCGTGATTGGTGCGTCGTGACCAGACAGTGTGTCAACAGACTCGACGAAATCACGCATCCAACGTTGCTGCTCTTCGGCGGATATTGGCACGATTGGGACGAGCGAAGAATCCGGTTGGCCGGCAATGAGTCTGCCCGGAACAACCCGGTGGTGAATCTTGTCGAAGTAGCAGGTCTCCGTTTGTGTGACGAACACAAACGCTCGCCAGACATCTGGATGGACGTAGACACGCTCAACCTGGGCTCGTTGTACTGGTGAGACGATCTCTTCCATGTTATCGTCCACCACCCACGGGCGCAGTTCGAGATGCTTGGCGTTCCTGTTGCGAATAACCGTTTCGTTCTGCTCGGCAAGATGTACAAGTTGCGCAAGCCACCGATCGCCGAATTGCGAAAGATCCAGATTTGGAAATCTCTGTCGGATGCTTTCGGCGAGGAGCGCGCCTGCGACGGGCCGATTTGATTGCAGGTATCGCTCCCGCACGAATTGGCCGATGAAATCAACAACTTCATCGTGCGATGAGATGGAGGCAGGAGAAGACATGCGAGGAATCCTTACGCCTGAGTGCGCTAGGCCCAAAGTCCGACAATCGGACTTTGGGCTTAGAATGCACAAACATTGATTCCTCAGCTTTTTCACCCGGAACCACAAGTTCGAGACGGCATAACGTGGGGACTGAGAAACCACGCTCATGCACTATGTCTCGCGGCTCTCGCGAGTGGGCCAAACGCTAGGGATTCACGGAGAATCCTTCGGCAAGGTGGGAGAAGTATCGGCCAAAGATCAGCGGATGTCAAGCGTTTGTTGTGGCCCCGGCGAACAAACGTCGAAGAAGGCCATGTGTTGATTGCGGCGTCGAGAGACCCGCGCCGAAAACGACCCGCACCTGCTTTGTTGCGTCCGTCAATGGACCGGCGGATCGATCATGAGTTCACCACTGACGTACATCTTGGCGGGGGGCGGCACGGGAGGGCATCTCTTTCCGGGGATCGCTGTCGCGCGGCAACTGCTGCGGCGTGAACCCGGAGCCCGCTTGTTGTTTGTCGGTTCGGACAAGGATCTGGAACAGTCGATCCTGGCGCACAACCACCTCGAACATCGGGCGTTGCCGGTGGAGTCGCTCGGCACGCTGAAGCGCCGGCCGTTCGACTTTGTGACGCGGAACTGGCAGGCATGGAACGTGGCGCGACGGTTGATTCGCGACGAACGGCCGTCGGTGGTGATTGGATTAGGGGGCTATGCCAGCGCGCCGGTTGTCTGGGCGGCCAACCGCGCCGGAGTTCCCGTCGTGCTGCTCGAGCAGAATGTCATCCCCGGCCGCACGACCCGCTGGCTGGCTCGTTCCGCGGCGGTCGTCTGTGTGTCCTTTGCCGAAGCGTCCGGCCGGTTGCCGAAGAAAACTCGGATTGAAGTCACGGGGAACCCCGTGCGGCGGGAGATCGCCGATCTGCATGCGAACCGGCCCGCGCAGATCATCGGCCAACAACGGGAATTGCTCGTGCTTGGCGGCAGCCAGGGGGCCGATTCGCTGAACGAGGCCGTGACGACCGCCGCGTCATTGCTGCGTGACGAGTTGTCCGCGTGGCGCATCGTGCATCAAACCGGGCCGCGGCAGGTCGAAGTGGTTCGCGCCGCCTATGAACGCCTGTCACTCGTCGCGACGGTGGAGCCGTTCTTTGAGGAGATGGCCGAGCGGTATCGGGCCGCGTCGCTGGTCGTTTCGCGCGCGGGGGCGACCACGCTGGCCGAACTGACGTGCAGTGGATTGCCGATGGTGCTGCTCCCCTATCCGCATGCGGCCGACGACCATCAGCGGGCCAATGCGAAGTCATCGCACGATCGCGGGGCCGCGGTCGTTGTCGAACATCGCCCGACGGCAGCGGAAACCGCCACAGAACTGGCAACCCAACTTCGGTCGCTGTTGGTCGACTCGGGCCGACGCGACGCGATGAGCGCTGCCGCCCACCGCGCGGCGCGACCTGACGCGGCGGCAGCCGTTGCCGACCTCATTCAGTCGGTGGTGACGCGTTGATCCGGCGCGATTGACAGGAAATGGTCGTCGCTCCGACTTCGCTATCCTCCGCGTGGCGAAGAATGAGACGTTCCACGTTTAGCCCCAACGCCATCGGCGTGGGCGCGGATGCGCGTGTACCGTTGATCGCGCGCACGCCGATGGCGTTGCGGCTAAACGTCTCGCTGTGACACCGCGGCATGATCGCCACGAATATGTCGGGAACCTGTGCCGGTGAACCTCGTCGAGTCCCGCTTTGTCCGGTTCCTCGCTAAACTGCCTGTCCACGAGATCGCAACCTTCGCCGCTTCGCTCACCTTGATGAAGAGACCACTCGAATTTCGCCGGACCCCGCATCAAGACTTGGAGCCATGACCGCTTCGGCCGACATTGAACAGGCGCTCTCCCGGACCCTGCTGATGGATCGCCAGCGGCTGGGCCGGCAGTGGCACTCGATCCAGGAGGCCCGGCGCGCCGGACGGGCCTACGACCAGAGCCTCGCCAAGTTCGAGTCCGCGCTGGACCGCTCCTGCCGCCTGCGCGACCAGCGCTGGCACGCGCGGCCGAAGCCAACCTACGACGATCAGCTTCCGGTCTGTCAGCGGCGCGATGAGATCGCCGCCACCATTCGCGATCACCGGGTCATCGTTCTGTGCGGCGAAACCGGATCGGGCAAGTCGACGCAACTGCCGAAGATCTGCCTGGAACTGGGACGCGGCGTCGAGGGCCTGATCGGACACACGCAGCCCCGCCGCATCGCCGCGCGGTCGGTGGCGACGCGCATCGCCGAAGAGTTGAACGTGCCGCTGGGCCGCGAAGTCGGCTTCAAGGTGCGGTTTGCCGACGCCACATCGCCGCAGACGTACATCAAGCTGATGACCGACGGCATCCTGCTCGCCGAAACCCAGCACGACCGGTGGCTTGACCAATACGACACGATCATCGTCGACGAAGCGCACGAACGATCGCTGAACATCGACTTTCTGCTCGGCTATCTGCACCGGTTGATCGCCAAGCGGCGCGAGTTGAAGATCATCATCACGTCGGCCACGATCGACGCGCAGCGCTTCGCCGACCACTTTGCGTCGGTCGCGGGTCACGTCCCCGTCGTCGAAGTCACCGGACGAACGTATCCGGTCGAGATCCTGCACCGGCCGCCGGAGCCCGATGAAGAGGGCAACGAGCCGGACCTGCAACAGGCGGTCGCCAACGCTGTCGCCGAACTGACCGCGCGCGGACCGGGTGATGTGCTGGTCTTCATGCCGACCGAGCGCGAGATTCACGAAGCCTCGAAGACGCTGCGCGGCCGGACGTTTGGCGGATCGAAGCCCGAACTGCTACCGCTCTATGCGAGGTTATCGGCCGCGGAACAGCAGCGCGTCTTTCAGACGTCGTCGTCGCGCCGGATCATCATCGCCACGAATGTCGCCGAGTCGTCGCTGACCGTGCCGGGGATTCGTTACGTCGTCGACACCGGCACCGCGCGGATCAGCCGGTATTCACCCCGCTCGAAGTTGCAGCGGCTGCCGATCGAAGCGATCTCGCGCGCCTCGGCCGATCAACGCGCCGGCCGCTGCGGTCGCATCGGTGCCGGTATCTGCATCCGGTTGTATTCCGAAGAGGACTACGCCCAGCGCGAACGATTTACCGCCCCCGAGATCCTGCGCTCGAACCTCGCCGATGTCATCCTGCAAACGAAGACGCTGGGCCTCGGCCCGATTGAAGAGTTCCCATTCCTTGAGGCCCCCAAGCCCGAGGCGATCCGCGACGGCTACAAGACGCTGTTCGAACTGGGCGCCGTGACGGAAGAGCACGAGTTGACGCCGCTGGGACGCCGGCTGGCCCGGCTGCCGGTCGACCCGCGCATCGCCCGCATCGTCTGGGCCGCGTTGGAAGAGCATTGCCTGGGTGAGATCCTGATCATCGCGTCGGCCCTGGAAATCCAAGATCCGCGCGAACGTCCGCTGGAAAAGCAGCAACAGGCCGATGAGGCTCACAAGCAATTCGCCGATGAAGAGTCCGACTTTCTCAGCTATCTCAAGTTGTGGGACTTCTACATCAAGATCAAGAGCGAGTTGTCCAAGGGCCAATTGCGCAAAGCCTGCCAGCAGAATTTTCTGTCGTGGACCCGGCTGCGCGAATGGGTCGACGTGCATGCGGAATTGGTCACGATCGTCACGGACAGCTTGGGCGAAATGGCGAGAGCGACGACCGCGACCAAGGCCGCCGCACTCGGAACAGGCCACGGATCAGAGACCGCCGGATCGCAGACGACCGCCGCCCCTCGCACCGCAGCGGCCCCATCCAAAAGTCCGCCCGCTGAACAGGTCGGTCCGTGGACGCGGCGCGGTGACTTTGGTGCCATTCATCGCGCCCTGCTGACGGGGTTCCTCTCCAGCGTCGCCGTGCGATCGGAGAGCGGTGAGTATCTGACCGCCGGGAGCCAGAAGGCGTTTCTGTGGCCGGGGTCGGGATTGGCGGGCAAGAAGCCGAAGTGGATTGTCGCGTCCGAACTGATCGAAACGACGCGCCGCTTTCTGCGAACTGTCGCCCGCATCGACCCCAACTGGATCGAACCACTCGCCGGACACCTGCTCAGCCGCAGCTACAGTGAACCGCATTGGGACGCGGAGAATTTCGGCGTGATGGCCTTCGAAAAGGTCATGCTGTTCGGCCTGCTGATCGTTCCGCGGCGGCGCATCGGATATGGCCGCATCGATCCCGTCAGGACGCGCGAACTATTTTTGCAGCACGGGTTGGTCGGCGGCGAATGGGGAGTGGCCGATGATCCTCGCATTGCCAAGCCCGACTTCCTGGTCCGCAACCGGGAACTGATCCTGCAACTTGAGGAACTGCAAACGCGCTCGCGCCGCGGCAGCATTCTCAAGGAAGAGCAGGTTCAATTCGACTTCTACGACACCCGGTTGCCGGCCGACATCATGGACGGGCAGCGACTGGTGCAATGGCTGCGCACGGCCACCGTCGACGATCGCAAGCGGCTGCTCATGTCGGAGTCGGATCTGGTCGAAGAGGAAGCCGCGCGCGCCACGAAGTCTGAGTTTCCCGACGCAGTCCAGATGCACGGCCTGTCGCTGCCGCTGTCATACCAGTTGGACCCCGGCGCGGATGACGACGGCGTCACGGTCACGGTCCCGCAAGAGGGACTCAATCAACTCGATGCGCAGCGACTCGGCTGGCTCGTGCCGGGTCTGATCCAGGACAAGATCGAAGCGCTGATCCGCACGCTTCCCAAAGAGTCGCGCCGCACGCTGGTGCCGATTCCCGAGACTGCGTCGCGCGTGGCGGAAGTGTTGCGGTTCGGTGACGGATCGTTCGCCGAAGCGGTCGCCACCGGGATCGAGCAGGTGACGGGCGTCTCCGTGCCGCGCGCCGAGTTTCAGGAGGACCGCCTTCCGTATCACCTGCGGATGCAGATTCGCATCACCGGTGCCGACGGCAAGACGCTCGGTGCCGGCCGCGATCTCGTGAGTTTGCGGCAGGAATTCGGCGGCGTGGCGTCCACGAGTTTCTCATCGGTCGATGATCCCCGCTGGAACCGCGACGGCATCCTCACCTGGGACTTCGCGACGCTCCCCCCCGAGGTCGATGTCCGCCGCGGCGGCATTGTGCTGAAGGGATATCCCACGCTGATCGACAATGGCGAGTCGGTCTCGTTGCGACTGGTCGATGCGCCGGCACGGGCGCTTCATGAGTTGCGGTTCGGTCTGCGGCGGTTGATCTGCCTGACGATTCCGCGCGAACTGAAACAGCAGATCGAGCATCTGCCGCAACTCAACAACTGGACCCTGCAATCGAAAACGTTTCCGCAGCCGCTCCCGTTGCGGCAGCATCTGACCGAACTGATCGCGGACCGCGCGTTCTTAACCAACCAGCCGCTACCGCACAGCGAGCCGCAGTTTCGCGACTCCCTGCGAGCCGGCCGATTGCGCCTGGCCGCAGCCGCCGCCGAAGTCGCCCATCTGATCGGTCCGCTGTTTCAGACGTTCCTGGAAATCCGCAAGACGTGGGAGAAGTCCGCTTCGCCGCAATGGCAGCCGACGCGACAGGATGTCCACGCTCAGCTCGGTCAACTCTTCGCCCCCGGATTCCTCGTGCGAACTCCCTGGCCCTGGCTGCAACAGTTTCCCCGCTATGCCCGCGCGATCGTGATGCGACTGCAGAAGCTGACCAGCGGGGCCGGCCAGCGCGACCAGCAGCATCTGCCCGCGGTCGTCCCCCGCTGGCAGCGGGGCATCGAACGGATGAAGCAGCATCGGGAACGTCATCTATACGACCCCGAACTGGAAACCTACCGCTGGATGACCGAGGAGTTCCGCGTTTCTTTGTTCGCACAGGAACTGGGAACAGCGGTCCCCGTCTCCGAAAAACGCCTCGACCAGCAATGGGCGCGAGTCGCTGACTGACGCTTACGTTGACCCGCGTGTGCTGTGCGGACAGTGATGATGACACTCGAAACCCAGCCGCGGCACACATCGGGTTGAACCGCGTGTTAGGCGTCTTGTTGAACCGACGATCGGATTGCAATGGCCCACGATCGCAGAGTCAAGTTTCCTTCATCGGAACCTGCTTTGTGGACCAAGCGGTTCTGCACCAATCGTACGGTACAACGTCGCATTTCTTCGAGGAATTCATCGGGATAGTGCGTGACAATGAAGCTCGACCACTCATCGCTATCGACGATACCCGAGGCAAGTCGATCGAGGAAGTCAGCGAATTGCTGACGGTAGTTACCGTGTTCCAGTCGGAATGAGGACATTACCACCTGCTTCCTTCCGCCGCCCAACAGATTGTTGATGAACGTGTTTGCTGACGCCAACGACGTTCAATTGTTGTGATGGAGTTCTCACCGTGGCTGCGAATCCGCGGTGTGCGTTTCAATCTCCATGACGATTCGCGGTTGCCGCGGCAGTTGAATTCGCACGGTCCAGCCGTCGTCGACCGCGCGGTCGGGAACCACGCGCAGCGAGAAACCGTGAAACTTCGCATCGCCAAGAATCATCGAGCGAATCTGGCGTGTGACGTCGACTTTGAATTCGCGCGGGGGCGACCATTCCGGCGCGTCTGCGGACAGCTTGGGGACGATCACGGTCGACAGGACATCGCCCCAGCGATCGAAGTCGACGGGCTGACCGGCGGTGAATGGTCCCTTCAGCGCGGTGACACCGACTTTTGTCGGCGCTTTCTCGTGAGACCGCACCACCGGGAATACGAGTCGTGCGGCGACCAGATCTTTCAGTGGTGGCAGATCCTTCAATTCGCCACCGATCAGAAACGCGATCGGTTCGACTTGTTCCTGCGGGGTCTTGGGCCACTTCAGCAGACGGCTGGTGGAAGCCTGACCGGAGCGGGTGACGAAGTGGCTCGGTTTCAGGTCGATGGTCACGGTCTTGGACGGTCGGACAATCTTCGGAGGTGGAGGCTGTGTCCCGGCGAGCAATGGATTCGGCAATGTCTTCAGTTCGTCACCGGGTGCCGTTCGCGGTGGCGATGAGTTCTCGGGGAGCGGCAGTGGCTTTTGATTCGGAGCCAGGACTTCACGGCGCACGAACAGCATCCGCGGATACACGGGATACAGACCCTTGGGGGTCGCGATGTCGATGTCGAACTTGGCGGGCAGATCGGCGGCGGTGAAGACCTTCTGCACGACGGTCGTTGTTGGTTCCCAACTGGCGTCATGTCCGCGGGCAATCTCCTTCCCTTCCAGGCACAACTGTTCGTAGCTCTTCTTGCGCGAGCCGGCCCGGTAGGCATACGTCACGACGAGCTTGTTGTCACCCAGCGCGGTCGCATCTGCGACGGCAACCGAGATCGTGTTCTTGCCCGGCGAGAGGTACGGCAGCGCGAACGGATTGTTCTGGACGGTTGCTTGCAACGACAGGCTTTTCAAACGGTCCTTGATCGTCAGTCGGACCAGCGCCTGAATCTGGCCGCCGACCGCCTTGCCAAAGTCCTTCAGTTCGGCGGTCTTCCACGTCTTGCCGTCGTCGGTGCTGACTTCGCACTGGGCGACACCGTCCGCCGATCCGCTCGCTTGCGTCAGGATGTAGGGGGACTTCAACAGCACGGTGACTCGGGCCGGCTTGCCCGGTTCAGCGGGGACGAGCACACCATCACGAACGATCGCGTTGTCGACCGTGGCGAACGATCGCAAGCAGGCGGCGTTCGACAAGTCGGGCCGGAATGTCAGTTGGCCGTTGGCGTAGCTCTCACAATTCCAATCGGGGCCGAGATACGGTTCGGCGATCGGCCCCTTCTCCGGCGAATTGCGGATCTCTTTGTCGCCGCAGGTGTGACACGGCGCGATCTGTGATCCGGCCCAATACCAGGCCCCTTCCGACTTGTCCCAGGTGTTGGTCAGCGCGAATCCCGGTGCGAGGTTGACCTCCGCCGAATACGTTCCGGTGGCATGGTTCATTCCCCCCCAGCCCGGTTCCGGACCGACGCGGTTCTTTTGACGCAGCGCCTGGATCATCCCCGGCAGATCGTCGCCGCACACGAGGAATGCCGGTGCCTGCCAGTTGGCCTTGTCACCGATCAGCGTGAACTCGTTCCCCTTGGCATACATCACCCGGCGTGCGGGATCGGCCACGAAGGCATCCAGCAGCAGTTCCTGGGGGTTGGAGGCGAGGTCATCTTCACCGGCGATGGTCCGTCCCGTGGGATTGTTCGGGTCCGGCATCCAGGCGTAGAACTTCAGAAACACGTCGAGGTAATGCCAGCGTCCGTCGTAAAAGGCTTCGACCGTGGTATGCCCCGGCCAGCCGACGAACCGCCAGTTCCAACCCATTTCGCGCCACAGCGCCGATTGTTCAGCGTGTAGTCCGCCACACAGGCTCCAACCGTAGCAGTTGATTTCCTTCAGCACGGGAATGCCGCCCGGTTCGCTGGGATAGGTCCGGTGATAGTGCGTCAACCGCATGAAGTTGTAGATCGCAATCGCCTTCTCATCGTTCGTCTTGCACCCGCGCGTGACGGTGTCGACGATCGACTTGAGCGACGTGCAGTCGGGCGCCTTGTCGGGCAGGATCTTGATCCCCCGCACCAGCCCATCGGCTGGGACCGAAGGAGCTTTCACATCGGCGGCAATGACGCCCGCCGACGCGGAATAAATCAACCCCGCCCACAACACAGCCAGCCAACATCGAATTGAAGTCATGTTGCCCCCCCGGTAATCGAAGTCATCCAATGGTCCGAATCAGCGTCTCTACCATCAGCTACCCACCATCCACCATCCACCATCCACCATCCACTATCCACTACCCACTACTCACATTGATCCATTCTCGAAACTGCGGCTCGTCGACGTTGCGACCGCTGATGACGATCACGATGTCTCCCTCGCCGTGCAGATCGACCGCGCCGCCGAGGGCTGCTGCTGTGGCGATGGCTCCCGATGGTTCGGTGCGCAGGCCGTGGTGTTCGTAGAGCCACTTCATCGCCTGGCGGGTCGTCTGATCGGGGACGGCCACGCCGACTTGGACGCAGCGCTGCAGGATGGGCCAGTTCTGTTCGCCGACATCGTACGACAGCAGTCCGTCGCAGATGCTGGCGGGACGATCGATCCGGATGCGTTGGCCGGCACGCAGGGACTGACAGAAGTCGTCGGCCCCCGATGGTTCGACGCCGATGATCACGGCAGCGGGGTATGCGTCGGCGATCGCCAGCGCGTGTCCGGCCATGATCCCGCCGCCGCTGACCTGGCAGAGAAAGTGCGAGACCTGTCGGCCCGCCTGCCGCAGGTCGCGGGCGATCTGCAGGCCGCCGACGCCGTTGCCCGCGATGACATGCGGATCGTTGTAGGGATGCGCCTGCACCGCCCGCTCGACCTCGACGATTTCCCGGGCCATCCGGTCGCGCTCACCGGTTTCGTGGTCGCGGGCGATGTTGTACGTGCGGACTTCGGCCCCGAATGATTTGGTCAATTCGAACTTCACCCTGGGGGCGGTGTCGGGCATGACGACGATCACGCGCTTGCCGAACCGCATTCCGGCGAATGCGATTCCCGACGCGAAGTTTCCGGACGAATGAGCGACCACCGGCCGATCGCCGACCGCGTCCACGTTGTGGCTCATCCAGTTCAGGGCTCCGAGCAACTTGAACGAGCCGACCGGCGTCCACCCATAATCCTTGAACCAGACGCGGCGGCTGTCAGACAGTTTCAATTCCCGTTCGAGCGCATACGAACGAATGAGCGGTGCCGGGGAAACATGCTGGTTGATGACCGCTTCCGCATCGCGAACATCCTGAATCGTGGCGACTCGATCCTGCATCGTGAACTCCATCTGCGGGAAAAACAGGGCTGGTTCAAGTTGGGTTGCAGCTTCATCCGCTCGAACTTCTCGTCTTTCATTCGCGCTCCCTTTGATTCGCGAGGAAATGATCCCGCGCGAATCAAGGGGAGCGCGAATGCAAGAAGGGGCTGGCAATTCCGAACGCCACGTGGATGTCGGGGACCAACCCACTGACACCCTGACACCGCTCCATTGGAACCACATCGAAACACGCCGCTCAATCGGCGCGCAGAACTTTGTCAGTCCCTCACTTCGCCCGACCGTCACGACTTCGCCGTCAGGTCGATCCCCATGTCGAGGAACAGCAGCTTCATGTCCTCCCACACATCTTTTTTCGCCGCGGGGTTCCGCAGCAGGTACGAGGGATGATACGTGCAGATCACCTTGGCGCGTCCGTATTGGAAGAACTGGCCGCGCAGCTTGCCGATCGGGGCTTCGGAGGCGAGCAGATTCTTCGCCGCTGTCGAACCCCAGCAGACGATGTAGTCGGGGTTCACGATGGCGATCTGGCTGTCGAGGTATTCGCGGCAATTGCCCGCTTCTTCGGGGGAGGGAAGGCGGTTTCCCGGCGGACGGCAGCGCAGCACATTGCAGATGTAGATGTCCTCGCGCTTCATCCGGCAGGCCGTGATGATGTCGTTCAGCAATTGCCCGGCGCGGCCCACGAAGGGTTCCCCCTGTTTGTCCTCGTCGGCTCCCGGAGCTTCGCCGACAAACAGGATCTTGGCTTCGGGATTCCCAACGCCGAACACCGTCTGAGTGCGGGTGGCCGCCAATTCTTGGCAGCGAACGCAGGCTTTCACCCGGTCCGAAAGGATATTCAGGCGCGAGACCCGTTCATCCCGCGGAAGATTCAACGGCTGGAACGCCGCGCAGGCCGCCGGTGTGGGAACGGTGTGAGCAGCGGTCGGAGTTGCAGCAGGAGCGGGCCGTTTGGGCGCGGGCATGGCGGGAACCTGGTGATCGGGATTCGCGGCAGATGCGGCGGGGTGGTCGCGGAGGGACTGATCGTATTCGCGGTCGGCGGTCGACTTGATCGGACGCGGAGGTTCAGGCGCTGCTGACTTCGTGGCAGCAACGGATGACTTCGCGGCGGGAACCAATTCGGGAGCCGCTGGAACGATGCGCTTCCAATGACTCAGCCCGGCCCGTTCGAAGTCTTCCAGACGCTGCACGACCGCTCGTCGGATCGCGGCCAGTTCCAATTCGTCCATCCGATCACAGGCTCCGTTCCGGGGAGAAGAATGTCCCGCCATCTGACACGATCGCGGGGACGAGCCCAATGGCAGTTACTTTAACCAAGTAACCCGAAGTGTAAGCGAGGGAAACAAAGGGGAACGCCTCTTGCGTTCGCCCTCGCTGACGCTTCGGGTTAGTAAATCAAGTGCCATTGGGCGGTAGTCTGGCATTCTGAAATCGGGTTCGCCAGCCTGCGGCGACTGGCACTGCCGGCGCCCCATCGCAGAGCGCATGCAAAGCCAACCGGTCCGTGGCTGGCGTTATGACTTCGCGTCCGGGGTGGTGATGAACTTTTCGTGGTCCGCCAAGTCTGAGATTTTTTTCTTCAGCGATCGGCGGAGCGCGGCCCATTGGTCGGCGGCGTCCTTGAAGGTTCCGGCAGCCTCATTGAGAACGAACACTTCGTCGGCTCCGTGAGCCATGGCCCGTTCCACTTCCATGATGGCCGGCACCAGTTTTTGACGCAGATGTTCCACGCAGCCCCTGGCCAGCCGTTCAATCTCGTCCGCCAGTTTCTTGACGCACTTGCGATCCTCGTAGCGTTCGTCCTCGCGCAGTTCGCGGGTCGCCACCGTCGCGACGCTGGTGATGGTGGATTCGATGGCGTTCAGGCGACCAAACGCCGAGTTCTTGTTCTTCGACTCAACCAGTTGTTCTTCGGCCTTTTCCAGTCCCGCACGGGCCTTCTCGAAGTCGGGTCTGAGTTCCAGCGCCTTCTTGAAATTGGCGATCGCCATCTGCATGTTGCCCATGTCGGTGTAGACGTTGCCGAGGTTTTGGTACGCCTCGACCATGTTGGGATCGAGCTTGATCGCCTCCTTGTACGCCGAGACCGCCATCGGGTTTTGCTTCAGTTTCCGCTGCGCGATTCCCAGATTGTAAAACGCCTCGGCGGATTTCTTGTTCCGCTGGATCGACTTCCTCAGGAAATCGCACGCCTTCATGTGCTCGCCGATCCGGTTGTGAATGGCACCGAGATTGGTGAGGTGCCGGCTTTCCATCGGCTGCAGCAACGTCAGCTTCAGGTACTCGGCAATCGCCGTGGGGAAGTCCTTCGACAGATAGGCGCACGTCGCCAATCCCTCGTGGGCTTCACAGCAGTCCGGGTCCAAGTCGACCGCCTGGGTGAAGATGTCGACGGCGGCCGGAATGTCCCTGTGCTTGAGCAGGTCTCGTCCCTGTTCGCAAAGTGTTTCGACATCTGTCTCGCTCATGGACAGTTTCCTTGATGGGGAGCCGATGGTGCTGGCAAACTGATTCCAATCACCGCGTGAAACGCCATCTGATCAGATCGCGGGGACGGAGTATAGGTTGCCGGTCCGTTGGCGGTCAAAGCGGGTGTGCGTCACGATTCTGGGTGGAATCCGAAAGGCGGTTCATCCAAGTCTGTCGAAGTCGCGGCGGCTGTTGGGCGAGCGGCCGGAATCGGCAGACAAGCACGATGCGCAAGATACAAGCACGACGCGCAAGCGAGTGTGTGAGTTCTCAGACACACTCGCTTGCGCGTCGTGCTTGTAT